>NZ_SOFB01000027.1:0-103776 GCF_004402815.1 Cryobacterium sp. Hz7 | reverse complement strand
TCAAATCACCCGACGCCCTCATCGCCCTCGCCATGCTCAGCCTCGGCGGCCACAAACCAGTGCTCCCCGGCCGGGTTTAACCCACAGAAGCAGCAGGAGAGCCGAGATTTTGCCCGAAATGGCCGGTTTCGGGTTCAAAACCTTGTTCTGGAGCAAAATCTCCGTCGAATTCGCATGGCGAACCGGGCAGACCACGCACCGGCACGGGACGGGGTCAGGCGAGCGCGACGGGGAGGGAGACGCGGAAACACGTGAAACCGGGGCGGCTCTCGACCTCGATCTCGCCCTGGTGCGCGGCCACGACCGCGTGGGCGATGGCCAGGCCGAGGCCCGTGCTGCCCGTTCCCCGGTAGCGCGTGCTGTCGCCGCGGGCGAAACGCTCGAACAGTGTGGCCCGGAGGTTCTCGGGGACGCCGGGGCCGTCATCCGTCACTGTCAGGATAACGCGGTCGTTCTGGCGCGCGAGGGCCACGTCGACCGTGGTCTCGGGGGGCGTGTGGATGCGCGCGTTGGCGAGCAGGTTGGCGAACACCTGGTGCAGCCGCGCGGCATCACCGACGATTTCCACCGGCTCGTCGGGCAGCTCCAAGCCCAGCACCCGTCCCGGGCCGGCGGCGTGGGCGTCGCTGACGACGTCCACGATCAGGCTGGTCAGGTCGACCGGGCCGCTGACCAGCTCCCGGCCTTCGTCGAGACGGGCGAGGAGCAGCAGGTCTTCGACCAGGCCGGTCATCCGCACCGATTCCGACTCGATCCGCCCCAGGGAATGCAGCGCGTCCGGCGGCAGTTCCTGGTCGGAGCGGCGGGTGAGTTCGGCGTAGCCGCGGATCGACGCCAGCGGCGTGCGCAGCTCGTGGCTGGCGTCGGCGACGAACTGGCGCACCTTGCGCTCACTGGCCTGACGTGTTTCGAGCGCCACGTCCACGTGGTCGAGCATGCGGTTCAGCGCCGATCCCACCCGGCCGACCTCGGTGCGGGGGTCGGTGTCGGCGGCCGGTACCCGGTCGACGAGCGAGACCTCCCCACGGTCCAGGGGGAGCTCGGACACCCGCGCCGCCGTCTCGGTCACGCGCACCAACGGGCGCAGGGCGAGCCGCACGATCCAGGTGGCCAGAATCGCGACGATGAGGATGCCGACCAGGGAGACCACCGCAATGATGATGCCCAGCTGGGTGACCGTGTTCTGCACCCCGGAGAGCGGCAGGCCCACCAGGTAAAGGGTGCCGTTGCGGGTCGTGTCGGCCCTGACCCGGTAGCTGCCGGCGTCTTCGCCGAGATGCACCGTCACCGCGGTCGATTCCCGCATCTGTTCGGCCAGCAACTGCACCTGCTCACCGGTCAGCTTGGCGATCTCGCCGCTCTCCTCCTCCGTGTAGCCGGCCGTGACGGTCGAGCCGTCGTAGACCAGGGCCAGCGTTCCAGGCTGCTGGGCCGGACCGGACAGAATCATCTGCGCCGTCGGCGTGAAGAGTGCCCCGTTGCCGCCCTCGTCGTCCGCATCCCGGCGCACGTCGATCACGGCGCCTGACCGGTCCGACGCGCTTTGCAGCTGCTGGTCGAGGCCGTCGATCAGGGAGGCACGGAGAATGGCGACGCTGACCATCCCGATACCGATACTGACCAGGGCGAGGAGGCCGACGACGGCGAGCACCAGCCGCCGGCGCAGGGTCCACGGCGCGCGTCGCCGGCGAGCGCCCGGCTCGCGGGGAGAATTCGGGGTCACGAAGCGGTCTTCAACATATAGCCGGCGCCGCGCACCGTGTGGATCATCGGCACGCGGCCGGCGTCGACCTTCTTGCGCAGATAGGAGATGTAGATCTCGACGACGGAGGACTTGCCGCCGAAGTCATAGCTCCACACCCGGTCGAGGATCTGGGCCTTGCTGAGCACCCGCCGGGGGTTGCGCATCAGGAAGCGCAACAGTTCGAATTCGGTGGCGGTCAGCTCGATCGCGTCTCCCCCGCGGAACACCTCGTAGCTGTCCTCGTCGAGGGTGAGGTCGCCGACCGAAATGCGGGGATCCAGGGAGTCGGCCACGGTGAGGGTGGACCGGCGGATGAGCCCGCGGAGCCGGGCGACGACCTCTTCAAGGCTGAACGGTTTGGTGACGTAGTCGTCGCCGCCGGCCGTCAGCCCCTTGAGCCGGTCGTCGAGGGAGTCCTTGGCCGTGAGGAAGAGCACGGGCGTCTCGTGGCCGTCCGACCGCACGCGTTGCAACACCTGCAGGCCGTCGAGGTCGGGCAGCATGATGTCGAGCACGATCGCATCCGGCCGGAATTCGCGGGCGATCGTGAGCGCCTGACGCCCCTCGCCGGCCGTGCGCACCTCCCAGCCCTCATAGCGCAGCGCCATCTGGAGCAGATCGGTCAGCGTGGGTTCGTCGTCGACCACGAGCACCCGGATGGGGCTGCCGTCCGCCCTGGTCAGGCGCGGTGCGCGGACCACTCGCTCGTTCTCGCTAGTGCTCATGATTACCAGTATCCGAGTGTTGGCTATGAATCGGCTATGCGCAGTCTTGGTCTCTGCTGTGACGCGAAACCGTCATCCGTCCGCTGTCGCCCCGCAGCCATAGCGCGACGGCTGATGCCGCCCGGCGTGGGCAGGCCCGGCGAACAGGCACAATGGAACAGTGACGAACCAGCTGCTCTCCCTGTTCGATGAGGAGGTGCATCCGTCGCCCGTCGACGCCCGGCCGGTGGCGCCCCTGGTCGCCGCGGCGCACCTCCGGCGCATCGTTGCCGATTCCACCGACCGGGTGACCTGGCTGCGGGCCCGCGCCCAAGGGATCACGGCCACGGATGTCGCCAAGCTCGCCACCCCGAAATCGCTGCAGACCGCCGTCTACGACAAGCTCAACGGCAGCAGCTTCAACGGCAACAGCTTCACGGACCACGGGCGCGCCCGGGAGCCCGAGATCGCGGCCTGGGTGCTCGGCCGCTACGGCATCGAGCCCAGCACGGCCCTGTTCCACGCGGCCCACCACCGGCGGCACCTGGCCACCCCCGACGGCGTCGGCACCGGTTCAGGCCAGGGTGCCGGCGGCCTTGAACTGGCCGAGATCAAGACGACGAGCAAGGCCTGGCGCAGCATCCCGCGCTCGTACTTGCGTCAGGTGTGGTGGCAGCAGTACGTGCTCGGCGCCGAACGCACCCTGCTCGTCTGGGAACAGCACCAGGACTTCGTCCCCGTGAATGCCGAGCCCGAGTGCCGGTGGATCGACCGTGACGAAGACCAGATCGCGATCCTGGTGGGGTACGCCAACAACCTGATCGCCCTGCTCAACCAACAGACCACCTCGGGTCCACCGCCAACGCAGGCCTGACCGGTCGTCCACCGGTTTCGCAGCGCGCGGATGCCCGCGGGAAAGCCGCTTGCCGGGTGTCGCAGGCGGCTTTCCCCTCGGCGTCACGCCACTACTGATCGAGCAAGTTCGCGCCGCTTCGGGTGCGGTACGACTTTTTCAGATGAGCCGGGCGGAGTGCTGAGTACTGGCTCGGTGGGGGATGAACCGAACCCAAGAGAGACCGGATGCGGGAAACCAGGGACTCTTCCACACACCGGGGTCGGTCCCCCTTTATGTGGACAGACTATGCGCCTGGCCCCCCTTCCAGCCAGACCTCGCCGCCACCAGATTCGGCCTCTTGCACCCCCAATTCGAGGGACACCGGGATGTGCCGGTTTGTCCCGGTTGTGCCCCGGCGGCGCGCAACCCACGAGAGAATGGGCAGATGGGAAACGCCACGAATCACTCACCGACCATGCGCGCCCTCGTGATCGACCGCCCCGGCCCGGCCGACGAGCTGCACCTTGCCGAGGTGGACGCCCCGATCGCGATTTTCGATGAACTCCTCGTGCGGGTCGTCGCCGCCGGAGTCAACCCGATCGATGCCAAAACCAGGGCCGGCGGCGGCGTCACGAAGGCCATCCGCGGCTACCCGGCCGTGCTCGGACTCGATTTCAGCGGCGTCGTGGTCAGCGCTCCCTACGAGGCGTTCCCGCTGCAGCCCGGCGACGCGGTCTTCGGCATCGCCCGCGTGCCCCGCACCCCCGGCAGCTACGCCGAGCTGGTGACCGTCTCCAGCCTGAACGTCACCCGCAAGCCCGTGCGACTCAGCCACGTCGAGGCGGCCGCCGTACCGGTGGCGGCGCTCACCGCGTGGGGCATGGTCGTGGACCTGGCCGCGGCGGCTCCCGGGCAACGGATGCTCATCCACGCCGGCAGCGGCGGGGTCGGCCATTTCGCCGTGCAGTTTGCCAAGGCCTTCGGCGCCCACGTGACCGCGACCGGGTCGACCCGCAACCTTGATTTCCTGCGAGAGCTCGGCGCCGACGCCGTCATCGACCACACCCAGGCCCGGTTCGACGAGGTGCTCTCCGGGCTGGACGCGGTGATCGACCTGGTCGGCAATGTTCACGACAACACCGGCACTCGGTCGCTCGGCGTGCTGCGCCCCGGCGGAATCCTGGTGAACGCGCCGACCGGAAGCTGGCCGACCATGGCGGAGGAGGCCGCGGCCGCGGGCATCCGTGCCACCGGATTCAAAGTGGCGCCCTCCGGGCACACCCTCGACGTCATCACCGAACTCATCGACGACGGCGCCGTGCGGGTGCACGTGGACCGGGTGTTCCCCCTCGCAGACGGCGCGGCGGCGCACCGCCTGATCGAGGAGGGACACACACGCGGCAAGATCGTGCTGCGGGTGACGGATGACCCGACCGGCTCCTCTGCGGACTCTGCCTCTGCCTCTGCCTCGACCGCTGCCGGCTCCGACTCTGCCGGGCCTCGCTCATGAGCGGCGACGGCCCGTCCCTCGTCTGGTTCCGCGACGACCTGCGCCTCGCGGACAACCCGGCCCTGCAGGCCGCGCTCGAACGCGGCAAGCCGATCGTGGCCGTGTACGTGCTGGACGATGAGTCCCCTGCGGTCCGGCCGCTCGGTGGCGCGGCCCGGTGGTGGCTTCACGGGAGCGTGACAGCGCTGGCCGACTCGCTGGAACGCCTGGGCGGCCGGTTGACGCTGCGCCGGGGGCCGGCCGAGGACATGATCATGGCGCTCGCGGCATCCGTCGGCGCCGACGCCGTATTCTGGAACCGTCGCTACGGCGCCGCCGAGCGCGAGGTGGACACCCGGATCAAGTCGGGCCTCACCGCGGCCGGAACGGAGGCCCGCAGCTTTGCCGGCGCTCTCCTGTTCGAGCCATGGACGATCCAGACCGGCCAGGGGGGCACCTACTCGGTGTTCACCCCCTTCTGGCGGGCGTGCACGGCCGGCCCGCCGCCGCGCGCACCCTACCCCGCACCCGAGTCGATCCCCGGCTTCCCCGGAGAGATCCCCTCCGACGCGCTCGCCGGCTGGGGCCTCCTGCCGACCCGGCCCGACTGGGCGGCCGGGCTGCGGGGCGCCTGGCAGCCCGGCGAGGACTCCGCTCACCGCCTACTCGAGACCTTCCTGAGCGAGTCCCTCACTCGGTACGGCGACGAGCGCGACGAGCCGGCCCAGGCGGTCACCTCGCGTCTGTCGCCGCACCTGCGCTGGGGCGAGATCAGTCCATTCCAGATCTGGCATGCAACCGAGCGGGCCAGGATCGGCCTCACCGGGCCCGCCCAGGCCAGTGCGACCCGATTCCTTACCGAGATCGGCTGGCGGGAGTTCAGCTACCACGTGCTGTTCACCAACCCCACCCTCGCCACCGTCAACCTGCGGCCCGAATTCGACGCTTTCCCCTGGCCGAAACTTGACCAGCGCGTGCTCGAAGCCTGGCAGCGCGGCCGCACCGGGATCTCGCTCGTCGACGCCGGCATGCGAGAACTCTGGCGCACCGGCAGCATGCACAATCGAGTGCGCATGGTGACGGCATCGTTCCTGATCAAGAACCTGCTGATCGACTGGCGGCTCGGAGAGCAGTGGTTCTGGGACACCCTCGTCGACGCCGACGCCGCGAGCAACCCGTTCGGCTGGCAGTGGGTGGCCGGGTCCGGCGCCGACGCCGCCCCCTTCTTTCGGGTCTTCAACCCGGAGCTGCAGGCGAAGAAGTTCGATCCAAACGCGGAGTATATCCGTCAGAACGTGCCGGAATACGGCACGGATGCCTACCCGGCCCCGATCGTCGACCTCGGCGAGACGAGACGGGCGGCCCTCGCCGCCTACGAACAGATCAAGGGGATGAAGGAGCAGTCGATCGCGGCCCGCGCGGCCGGGGCGGAGGGCACCGGTTAGAGCGCCCGCTCCAGCACGAAGTCGTCCTCGTACCGTTCGCCCACCAGGAAGCGCTTCTCGCCGACCGTGACGAACCCGTTCTTCTCGTAGAAGCGAATGGCCCGCGCGTTCTCCTGGTTCACGCCCAGCCAGCTGCCGGCCGCGCCCCGCGACCGGGCGGCGTCCAGGGTCGCGTTCATCAGGGCCGCCGCCACCCCGCGGCCGTGCGTCTCGGCGCGCAGGTAGCACTTGCTCAGTTCCGCCGTGGGTCGGATCGTGGCCGCCGCCCGCGCATCGTCATCGGCCGGCTCGGCGAATACGAGCATCGTGTAGCCGAGCATGACCCCGGCCGCCCCGGCCGCCCCGGCCGCCCCGGCCTCCCCGGCCTCCCCGGCCACTTCGGCCACGAGAATCAGCCGGTCCGGGTCGGCCAGGTAGGCGTCGAAGTTGCCCTCCGCGAGCACGTCACGCAGGAACGCGGCGATGGCCTCGGCCGAGGTGTGTGGCGGGCAGGCGAGCGCGAAGGTGGCGACGGCCAGCTCGGCCAGCGCCGCGGCATCCGTCGCCGTCGCCGTGCGAATCTCGATCACCGATCCAGCTTATCGACGCCCCCACCAGCCCACCACTGCATGCGAGAGCGCGCACGATGCCCCCTCAGTAGTGCTGAACGGGCTGAGTGCGCGCATACGCGGCCAGGAGCTACAGGTAACGGGCGTACGCTCCCACGGTGAGGAACGTCGGGAACTCGGGCTCGAGCGCGCATGCCCGGAACACCTCGAGCGCGTCGTCGAACCGGTCTCCGGGCGTGCGCTCGAGTGCCTCGTAAACGTCGACGAGCTGTTCCTCGACCCAGGTTCCGTCGATCCGGATGCCCTCGGCGGTGATCGAGCCCAGGTGGATCCACTGCCAGATCTGTGAGCGGGAGATTTCCGCGGTCGCGGCGTCCTCCATCAGGTTGTCGATGGCCGCCGCGCCGACGCCGCGCAGCCAGGACTCGATGTAGCGCAACCCGATCGTGAGGTTGTCGTGAACGCCGGCCTCGGTGATCTGCCCGCCGACGGACTCCACGTCGAGCAGCTGGGCGGCCGTGACGCTCACCTCGGCGCGGGTGCGGTGCAGCTGGTTCGGCTGGTCGCCGAGCACGCGGTCGAACTCGGCTTGGGCCGTCGGGATGAGGTCCGGGTGCGCCACCCAGGTGCCGTCGAAGCCGTCGGTGGCCTCGCGCTTCTTATCGGCGGCCACCGCCTCGAGGGCACGCCGGGTCACCTCCGGGTCGCGCCGGTTCGGGATGAACGCGCTCATTCCGCCGACGGCATACGCACCGCGCCGGTGGCAGGTCGACACCAGCAGCTCGGTGTAGGCACGCATGAAGGGCACGGTCATCGTGATCTGCTTGCGGTCGGGGAAGACGAACCGGCTCCCGCGGGTGCGGAACGTCTTGATGATGCTGAAGATGTAGTCCCAACGTCCGGCGTTCAGGCCTGCGCAATGGTCACGCAGCTCGTAGAGGATCTCCTCCATCTCGAAGGCGGCCTGGATCGTCTCGATCAACACGGTGGCCCGGATGGTGCCGTACTCGATGCCGAGGCGGTCCTCCGAGTGACTGAAGATATCGTCCCAGAGACGGGCCTCGACGTGGCTCTCGAGCTTCGGCAGGTAGAAGTACGGCCCGCTGCCGCCCTCGATCAGGTGCTGCGCGTTGTGGAAGAAGTACAGCCCGAAGTCGACGAGGCTGCCGGACGCGTTCGTCCGGCGGTTCGCGCGATCGACGAACGTCAGGTTCTTCTCCACCAGCTGCCAGCCGCGCGGGCGCATCACGATGGTGGGCGTGGCGCCGGTGGCGTCGCCGGTGACGGCGTATTGCTTGCCCTCCGGGCTGGTGAAGCTCAGCTGACCGCGCACCTGGTCGAACAGGGTCAGCTGGCCCTCGACGACGTTCGCCCAGGTGGGGCTGGTGGCGTCTTCCTGGTCGGCCAGCCAGACCTTCGCGCCCGAGTTCAGCGCGTTGATGGCCATCTTGCGGTCGGTCGGCCCGGTGATCTCCACCCGGCGGTCGACCAGCCCGGGACCCGCACCGGCAGCCGTCCAGGTGAGGTCACGACGGATGTGCGCGGTCTCGGTGAGGAATCCCGGGTCGCGCCCATTGGAGGCATCCACGCGCTTGCGCAGTCGAGTCGCCAGCAAGTCCTGCCGCGTACCGGCGAACCGGTCGTGCAGCTCGGCCAGGAATACCAGCGCCTCCGGCGTGAGGATCTCCTCATAGCGCGGACCGAGATCGCCGGTGATCTCGAGGTGCGGTTCGATGGTGGCAAAACTGCCGGTGTTCGTGGTCAGACTGGCGGCCTGGACCTGGTCGGATGTCGCCAGGGGCGGGGTGTTCATGGGCTGAGCTCCTTCGGAAGTTGAACGGGGAGGGCTGCGTGACTGGCGCCGCCTGGGGAAAGCGCCATTGCTTGCCTGACTCCCACTGTGGACTAGGAGACCCGGTCACGCCGTCGCCGGCATAACAGAAGAACAGCATTTCTTCTGGCTACGAGAAGTTATCCCCGGAGTATGTGAGCATGGGGCATGGTCACCGTCGATCCCGCCTTCCGCTCCTCCCTGTCCGCGGCTCCTCCCGAGGAGGCAGGGCTCGATGCGCTCACCCTGGGGCGGCGCATCCGTGAACTGCGCACGAACCGGCGCATGACTCTGGACGCCCTTGCGGCCGCCATCGACCGGGCACCCTCTCAGGTGTCGATGATCGAGAACGGCAAGCGCGAGCCGCGCCTGTCGATGCTGCGCACCATCGCGACCGCGCTCGGCACCACGGTCGACGACCTATTGAAAACGGATGCCCCGTCCGAGCGGGCGGCGCTGGAAATCGCCGTCGAGCGCGCTCAGCGGGGCCCGGTGTTTACCGCCCTCGGACTGCCGCATATCCGTGTTGGCCGGGGAACGAGCGACGAAACATTGCAGACACTGCTCAGCCTGCACAACGAGATCCTGCGCCTGCACCGGGAGCGGGCGGCGACCCCGGAGGAGGCCCGGCGAGCGAACGTGGAGCTGCGAGCCACCATGCGGGCCCGGGACAATTACTTTCCCGAGCTCGAGGCACAGGCGCAGCGCCTGCTCGCCGCGGTCGGCCACACCGGCGGGCCGGTTTCCCACCAGGTGGTGGCCGACATGGCGACCCATCTCGGCTACTCGCTGCACTACGTGGGCGACCTTCCGAACTCGACCCGCTCGGTGACGGACAAGCGCAACCGGCGCATCTACCTGCCCACCGAGCAGTCGGCGTCCCGCGACTCCCGCTCCCCCATTCTGCAAGCGTTCGCCACCCTGCTCTGCGAACACGAGGAGCCCGGAAACTATGCGGAATTTCTGTCTCAGCGGGTGGAGACCAACTATCTGACCGCGGCCATCCTGCTGCCCGAAAAAGACACCGTGAAACTCCTCACCGAGGCGAAGAACCTTCGACGTATCTCGATGGAGGATCTGCGGGACGCCTTCGCGGTGTCCTATGAGACGGCGGCGCACCGGTTCACGAACCTCGCCACCGCGCGGCTCGACATCCCGGTGCACTTCATGAAGGTGCACGAGTCCGGCACCATGATCAAGGCGTACGAAAACGATTCGGTGCGCTTCCCGAGCGACGCGCTCGGCGCGGTCGAGGGCTCGACGGTCTGCCGCAACTGGACCGCGCGCACCGTCTTCCACGTCGCCGACCGGTTCAGCCCCTGGTACCAGTACACCGACACCCCGAGCGGTACCTTCTGGTGCACCTCGCGCATCGAGAAGGCCAAAGAGGGCGACTACTCCGTCAGTGTGGGCGTGCCGTTCACGCACGTGAAGTGGTTCCGTGGCCGCGAAACCAACAACCGGGCCGTGTCCACCTGTCCCGACGAGTCGTGCTGCCGCCGCGCGCCCGAGGAGCTCTCGGAGCGCTGGTCCGGGCAGTCCTGGCCGGCCGCGCGCACGCCCACCAGCCTGCTCGCGGCCCTGCCCACGGGCACCTTTCCCGGCGTCGACCAGACCGAGGTGTTCCAGTTTCTGGAGTCGCACGCGCCGGTGAGATGAGAGCGGGGCGGGCACATGGCCGACGGGGACCGCGCCTGAGATGATGAACGAGTAGCAGAGCCGCGCCGAACAAAGGACGATCCGTGGGCACGACCATTTTCGAGCGGGCCAGGCCCGCCGCATCCGTCATCGCGGGCGCCCTCGCCGACACCCGCTCCGCGCCGTTCTGGCTGGACGACGTGTCTCCGCAGACCGGCTACCCGACCCTCACGGCCGACCTCGACTGTGATCTCGCCATCGTCGGCGGCGGCTACCTCGGACTCTGGACCGCCGTGCTCGCTCAGCAGGAGAACCCGGGCGCTCGCGTGGTGCTGCTCGAAGCGCGCACGATCGGCTGGGCTGCGTCGGGCCGCAACGGCGGTTTCTGCGAGGCCAGCCTGACCCACGGCGAGGAGAACGGCCGACGCCGCTGGCCGACGGAGATCGACCGGCTCACCGAACTCGGCCTCAAGAACCTCGACGAGATCGAGCGGGCCGTCACCGAGCTCGGGCTGAAGTGCGACTTCGAGCGCACCGGCGCCATCGACCTGGCCGTCGAGGAGCACCAGGTCGACTGGCTGCGCGAGGAACCGACCGGGACCGACAGCGTGTTCCTGGATGCCGCGGCCCTGCGCGCCGAGGTCGGCTCCCCCACGTACCTGGCCGGCATCTGGCACAAGCGAAGCAACGCGCTCGTGCACCCGGGTAAGCTAGCTACCGAGCTCGCCCGGGTCGCCACCGAACTTGGGGTCGAGATCTTCGAACACACCCCGGTGAAGAACCTGGACACGCAGGGACTCACTCCGGCGCAGGGCACCCGGCTCCGCACCGAGTCGGGTGTGGTGCGGGCGACGAAGACCGCGCTGGCGACCAACGTGTTCCCTTCGCTGCTGGCCCGCAACCGCCTGTCCACGGTGCCGGTCTACGATTACGTGCTGATGACCGAGCCGCTGTCGCCCGATCAGCTCACCGCCATCGGCTGGCAGAAGCGGCAGGGGCTGAGCGATCTGGCCAACCAGTTCCACTACTACCGGTTGAGCGCAGACAACCGCATACTCTTCGGCGGCTACGACGCGGTCTACCACTACGGAGCCCGAGTGCGGAGCGGCTATGAGAACCGGCCGGAAAGCTTCCAACAATTGGCCGGCCACTTCTTCACCACATTTCCGCAGCTGGCCGGGCTGCGCTTCAGCCACCAGTGGGCCGGCGCCATCGACACGTCGACCCAGTTCTGCGCGTTCTATGGCACGGCCCGCGGCGGACGGATCAGCTACGCCGCCGGGTTCACCGGTCTGGGCGTGGCCGCGACGCACTTCGCGGCGAAGGTCATGCTCGACCAACTGGCGGAGCGCAGGACCGAGCGCACGCAGCTGGAGATGGTGCGCGGGCGGCCGCTCCCGTTCCCACCGGAGCCCCTCGCTTCGATGGGCATCCAGACCACGCGCTGGTCACTCGACCGCGCCGACCACAACCGAGGCCGCCGCAACATCATCCTGAAGACGCTCGACGCGCTGGGCCTCGGCTTCGACTCGTAGGGCTCGATAGCGCTCGGAACCCTGGCAGCGTCCGCGGCCCGAACAAATTCGACGGAGATTTGGCTCAAAACGGTTTAAACCACGTTGGGAGAGCGCTCCATCCTTAAAATCTCCGTCAAATTGGTTCGACGGGCGGGGTGGGTGAGCCACGGCATCCGCGGGTCCGAGGCAACGGATGCCGCGGCGCGGCTCAGGCCTCCCCGGGTTCAGGTCGGGACGGCGCTGATCAGGAGATAGCGGTCGCCGATGACCTCAAAGGCCGTGCTGGTGGCCTGCACGATGTCCATCTGATTCGACAGGTCGTTCAGGAGGTCCATGATCGGCCGGTATTCCAGCTGGCTGCGGATCTGACCCAGCACCCGTTGCGACCCTCGGTCACACCGACGCGGTCGGTGTGCGGTTCCATCTCGCGCAGGCATTGTTCCGCCCGCGAGATGAACAAGGCCACCGACCGCGGAAACAGCCGGCCTCGTAGGCCCCCGACGGAGTGCCGGATGGTCGTCCCCGAAGGCCCGCTGGCCTCGGTCAACGACCGGGTTGGCCAGCAACCGTGCGGTCATGTCCCCCTCCACAGGCTGCGGCCCAGGTTGCAGAAGTGCCACGCCTCGTCGCGGCTGACGCCGGACTCGACCGTGGGCCGCTCCTCCTGCTCGATCACGCGGGGCACCGCGGCCAGCGGGACAGGCCGTGAGCGAGGTGAGCTCGGGGAACACCTCATCCCCGGCCCGGGGCGCGCCCCGTCCAGCGCGTCCAGCCACTCAGCCCGCAAGACGACGTGCGCGGTCTGCAGATTACCGAGAGCACCCAGACGGGTGCCCCGGTGCTGGCCACGGGCATCTCCCTCTCGGTGGCGCGGGGTGAGGTCATCGGCCTGGTCGGTGTCACCGGTTCCGGGGCACGCGAGATCGCTCTGGCCATCCCGGGCCGGCTGCCCGAACCGGCGGTGATCGCGGCCGGCTCCATCCTGATCGACGGTATCGAGCTCGTCGGGGCATCGCGGCGCGCCCTCAACCGGTTGCGCGACACGAAAATCTCTCTCACTTCCCCTGCCGCGCCGACGGGCCTGGCCCCGGACCAGGTCATCGGCCGCCAGCTCGCCCGAACCCTGCGCCGGACAGGGGGTCTGTCCCGAACGGATGCCGCTCGGCGTGCGTTGGAACTCCTCGAGAAGGTCGGGCTGCCGGATCCGCAGGCGACGTCGCTGGTGGTTCCGACCCAGCTCGAACCGACCGCGCTGCTCCAGGTGACGATCGCGGCCGCGCTCTCACAGCCCCCGGACATCCTGATCCTGGACGAGCCGACGCGCGCCGTCGAGGCTGCGGGCGAGCCCTCCGCACTGGAGCTCTGCCGCGGGTTCCTCCAGGAGTTCGGACTGTCGATCATCGTGGTCTCCCGGAACCTCGGCCTGGCGGCCGCCATCTGCGACCGAGTGGCGGTCGTGGAGGCGGGACGGGTCGTCGAGCAGGCTTCGGCGGCCGAGATCCTCGCTTCACCGCGGCATCCGCACACCCACAGCCTGCTCGAGGCGGCCCGCTACGCGCGCGGCTGACCGGTTCCGGTTAGGCCGGTTCCGTCCCCGATCCGGACCGACCCGACGACACCGCGTTGCGCGCTGCGAGAATGTGCGAGCGCATGGCGACCTCGGCCCAGAGTGCGTCTCCCGACCATAGCGCCGTGAGGATGTCGCGGTGGTGGTGGTTGCTGCCGGCCCGGAAGACGGCGGCGTCGCGGCGGAAGAGCGAGGCCATCATCGGGGCGCGGCCGACGGACGCGGCCAGGGCCATCAGCTGGGTGACGCCCGACGCGGCCACGATGATGCGGTGGAATTCGGCGTTGAGCACGCCCAGCCGGCCGATGCCCTCGGCGTCGGTTGCGCGCACGAACTCCTCCATGGCGTCAATCAGGATGGCCAGCCGGTCGAGGTCGGCCGGCTCGATCCGCGCCGCCGCGAGGCCCGCCGCCCTGCTCTCGAGAGCCGCGCGAAGAAAATACGTCTCGCAGATCTGCTCGGTGGTCCATTCCACGACCGTGGCACCCCGGTTCGGCACGAACTCCACCAGGCCGGCCTCGTCGAGCCGGCGCAGCGCCTCGCGCACGGGGGTGCGGCTGACGCCGAGTTCCTGGGCCAGCGCCGTCTCCCGCAGCGTGGCCCTGGCGGGCAATTCCCCCGAGAGGATGCGCGCACGCAGGTTCGCGAACACGGTCTGTCCCCCCGTCACCCCCACTGTGCTCCTCCCCCGTCGATCGGCCCGACAGCCAATCTGCTTGCCACTATGTCACATCGCGGCCTCAGGAGAACGCGTTCAGGCCGGTCAGGGCCCGCCCGAGCACGAGCTGGTGGATTTCGTCGGTGCCCTCATAGGTGCGCACCGATTCCAGGTTCGCCAGGTGGCGCATCACCGGGAATTCGCTGGTAATGCCGTCGCCGCCGAGGATGACGCGGGCCTCGCGGGCGATCTGGATCGCCTCGCGCACGCTGTTGAGCTTGCCGATGCTGATCTGGGTGGGGGTCAGCGTGCCGCGCTCCTTGAGCCGACCGAGGTGCAGGGCCAGCAGCACCCCCTTCTCGTATTCCACGAGCATGTCGGCGAGCTTGGCCTGGATCAACTGGGTGGCCCCGATCGGTTTGCCGAACACCTCACGGGTCTTCGCGCGCAGGATGGCGGCGTCGAGGCAGCTGCGGGCGGCGCCCATGGCCCCCCAGACGATGCCGAAGCGCGCCTCGTTGAGGCAGCCGAACGGCCCGGACAGCCCAGCGGCACCGGGCAGGATCGCATCGAATGGAACCTGCACGGCGTCCAGGTGCACGTCGCACTGGATCGACGCACGCATCGAAAGCTTCTTGCCGATGGGGATGGCGGTGAAACCGATACTGTCGGTCGGAACCAGGAAGCCGCGCACACCGGCATCCGTTTGGGCCCAGACGATCGCGACGTCGGCGATGCTGGCCAGACCGATCCAGCGTTTGGCACCCTCGATCACCCAGCCGTCGGCGCCCCGGGTGGCGGTGGTCGCCATCGCGGCCGGGTCGCTGCCGCCGGTCGGTTCGGTCAACGCGAAGCAGCCCACGAGCTGGCCGGCGGCCATGCCCGGCAGCCAGCGCTGCTTCTGCTCCGCAGACCCATACTTGTGGATGGCCGACATCGCCAGCGAGCCCTGCACCGAGACGAAAGTGCGCCAGCCGCTGTCAGCGGCCTCCAGCTCGAGGCAGACCAGCCCGTAGCTCACCGCCCCCGCGCCGGCGCAGCCGTACCCGGTGAGGTGCATGCCGAGGAACCCGGCCGCCCCGAGTTCAGGGATCAGCTCGGCCCGGAAGTGCTTCTCCTCGAAGTCGTCCTCGATGGTCGGCAGGATGCGGTTGGTCGCGAAAGCGCGCGCCGCGCGCGCCCAGACGATCTCCTCCGGCTCGAGCAGGGCATCGAGGTCGAAGACGGTGTCGACCAGCGGGCTGTGCACAAGCGGGGTGGGGCGGCCTGCGGCGGTCACGAGAGTCCTTTGGGGGTCGGCGGAACACGATAGAGATCTGTGGCTGGTACGGGGGCTGGTACGGGGGCTGGTACGGGGGCTCGCCCTGGGGCAGCGGTCGGGGACGGGGCGAGCCAGTCGGCGCCCTCGTGCTCGCCTAGCCGCGGCGGGCACAGGCGGTAGGCGGCCGGGCGGCCGGCGAGGTGGATGGGGTTGGCAACCTGGCGGCTGGTGCGGCCGGCCGCACCCAGTTCCACCACCGGGTCGAGCCCCAGCGCGGCGGCGAAGGCGAACGCCTCGTCGAGGGTGTTGACCTGGCCGGCCGGCACACCGGCATCCGTCAGAACGCCCACCCAGTGCGCCGCGGGCTCGGGCCGGAGCCGGTCCTCAATCAACTTTTTCAGCACCATGCGGTGCCGCACCCGGTCAGCGTTACCGCGGAACCGGTCGTCGTCGGCCAAGGCGGGAGCCCCGAGCAGTCGCACCAGGGTCCGGAACTGGCGATCGTTGCCCACCGCGATCACCAGCGGCCGGTCGGCGGCGTCGAACAGCTCGTACGGCGCGATGCTCGGGTGCGCATTGCCCATCCGGGTCGGTGACTGCCCGGTCGCGAGGGTGCCCGCGGCCTGGTTGGTCAGTGCGGAGAGCAGGGTGGTCAGCAGGTCCACCTCCACCCGGTGGCCGGCGGTCCCGCTCGCGTCGGTCGCATCACGCGCACGCAGGGCGAGTAGGACGCCGCTGACCGCGTTGAGCCCGGAGAGCACGTCCACGAGGGCCACTCCCACTTTGCTCGGCTCTTCGTCTGGGCGACCGGTGACGCTCATCAGCCCGCCGACAGCCTGTACGAGCAGGTCGTAGCCGGGCAGGCGGGCGCCGGCCCCCGCGCCGAAGCCCGTGATCGAGCAGTAGACCAAGCTCGGATTGACGGCCCGCAGCTGCTCGAAGCCCAGAGCAAACCGGTCCATCACGCCGGGCCGGAAGTTCTCCACCACGACGTCGGCGGTCTCGGCGAGTCGCCGGGCCACGGCCAGTCCCGCATCGGTGCCGAGGTCGCAGACGACGCTGCGCTTGTTGCGGTTCACCGACCCGAAGTAGGTGGAGTCCCCCTGCGCGTCGACCGGCGGCAGCCACTGCCGGGTGTCGTCGCCGGCCGGGCTCTCGATCTTGATCACGTCAGCGCCGAAGTCGGCCAGCATCATGGTGGCGTAGGGGCCGGCCAGTACCCGGGAGAAATCCGCGACCCGAAGGCCCGCCAACGGCTGCCCGGTTGCGTCCTGCGGCACGACCCACCTCTGTCCCCGTCGACTCGGACCACAGGACTCCGCCAGTGGCCGCTCTGACTCCGATCCTACCGGGCGGGTCGTGACCCGGAGGCAGGAACTGCGAACGGGAACTCTCGGTGAAAGTTGAATCCATCGGTTCCGTGCGTTTGCGCGCGCACAGCACTATGGTGAGCACATTCTCGCTCTCCGGCTCGATCGGAAAGGTTCCCATGTCATCACACGCGTCATCCCAGAGGAAAGGGCTCGGCGACGCCGAGCACCTCGAGGCCCTCGGCTACGAAGACACCTTCCATCGCTCGATGTCGCTCTGGGGCAATTTCGCCCTTGGCTTCACCTACCTCTCGCCGCTCGTCGGCGTCTACTCGCTGTTCGCCCTGGCCCTGAGCACGGGCGGGCCACCCTCGATCTTCTGGCTGGTGATCGTGGGCACCGGCCAGCTGCTGGTGGCACTGGTCTTCGGCGAGGTGGTGTCCCAATACCCGATCGCGGGCGGTATCTACCCGTGGACACGTCGTCTCTGGGGCAAGAGGTACGCATGGATGACCGCTTGGGTCTACGTCTGGGCGATGCTCGTCACAATCACCGCCGTCGCGGAATTCGGCAGCGGGTTCCTCGCCAGCCTGATCAACGCGCCCGTCACCAAAGAGGTCACGCTCGGGCTCTCGGTGCTCTTTCTCGTCGTGGCCTTCGCGTTCAACTTCTCCGGCACGAAGATGCTGGCCCGCGCGGCCCGGATCGGGCTCGCTGCCGAATTGATCGGCGTGATCGGTCTCGGCCTCTACCTACTCCTTTTCCAGCGCAAGCAGGAGTTCAGCGTCTTCTTCGACACCCTGGGCGTCGAGGGTGACGGCAGTTACGCCACCGCGTTCCTCGGGGCCGCGCTTGCCGGACTGTTCCTGTTCTACGGCTTCGAAGCCTGCGGCGACGTGGCCGAGGAGGTGCCCGACCCGGCCAGAGGTATCCCCCGGGCCATGATCCTCACCATCCTGGTCGGCGGCGTCTCCGCCCTGTTCTCGTTCGGCGGGTACGTCCTGGCCGCGCCGGACCTGCAGGCCGTGGTCGACGGGACAGACATCGACCCGATCCCCGCGATCCTGGACGCGACCCTCGGCACGGTCGGTGCCACGCTGTTCCTCATAGTGGCGATCACGGCCTTCCTGTCCTGCGTGCTCAGCCTGCAGGCCGCGGCCAGCCGCCTGATCTTCTCTTTCGCACGAGACGGGATGGTCCCCGGCAAGACCTGGCTGGGCCAGGTGTCCCCGCGCACGGCAGTGCCGGTCAACGCACTGATCGTCGCGTCCACGATCCCGCTGTTGCTCTGCGTTGTGATCTACCTGGGCGGCAGCACGATCCTGACCCAGATCACGGCCTTCGCGGTGCTCGGCATCTATGTCGCGTTCCAGGCCGTGGTTCTGGCCGCGCTCCGCCAACGGTTCAAGGGGTGGCGTCCGGCCGGGCCGTTCAGCCTGGGACCTCTCGGGTTCATCGTGAACATCATTGCCCTGGCCTACGGGATCTCCGCCATGATCCTGCTGGCGCGCCCGGGCACGACCGGGGTGTTCCTCGACGACTGGATCGTGCTGATCGGTTTGGCTGTAGTGATGGGCAGCGGCCTGCTCTACCTCTTCATCGCGAAGCCGCACACCACCTCGCACCAGCCGGAGGGCGACGCGATCGCGGTCGCCGCGATGCTTCGCGCGCACCCGCAGAACACCGATCGGGACGACCCCGCACGCAGAGACGCACGCCCCACGATGGCCAGCGAGTGAGCATCCGTTAACGAGGGAAGGGCCCAGTCTTTCGACGGGCCCCTCCTGGTGCAGCCGGGCTGCGGTGGAACTGACTAGATGCTGTTCACATCGAGAGCGATGCCGGGGCCGAACGTGGTCGAAACGGCACCCTTCATGATGTAACGGCCCTTGGAGGAGCTGGGCTTGAGGCGAACGATCTCCTCGAGAGCGGCGCTGATGTTCTCATTCAGCTGCTCGGCGGTGAAGGACACCTTGCCGACGACGAACTGCACGTTGGCGTGCTTGTCGACGCGGAACGCGATCTTTCCGCCCTTGATGTCGGACACGGCGCGCGCGACGTCAGGCGTCACGGTTCCGGTCTTCGGGTTCGGCATGAGGCCGCGCGGGCCGAGAACCTTACCGAGACGACCGACCTTGCCCATGAGCTCCGGGGTCGAGACGGCGGAGTCGAACGAGGTGTAGCCGGCGGCCACCTTCTCGATGAGCTCGTCGCCACCGACCTCGTCGGCACCGGCAGCGATTGCCGCTTCGGCCGCGGGGCCCGTTGCGAAGACGATGACGCGGGCAGTGCGACCGGTGCCGTGAGGAAGAATCACGGTACCGCGAACCATCTGGTCAGCCTTGCGAGGGTCGACGCCGAGCTTGAGGGCGACCTCGACGGTCGAGTTGAAGTTCGCGGAGCCGGTCTCCCGGGCCAGGGTGACGGCCTCGGTCGGGGTGTAGAGCTTGTCTGCGTCGATCTTCTCGGCCGCGGCCCGGTAGGCCTTTGACTTCTGTGCCATGTTGAATCTCCTGTAAAACGAAATTGAGAGTGTGGTGCGAGCCTGGCTGGCTCTTCCACGTACTGCTGGTGGCGGGATGCCTGGGGGAGGTGGTTAGGCCTCGACCGTGATGCCCATGGAGCGGGCGGTGCCGGCGATGATCTTCGACGCTGCGTCGAGGTCGTTCGCGTTGAGGTCGACCATCTTGGCCTCGGCGATCTCGCGGACCTGGGCCTGGGTGAGCTTCGCAACCTTGACGGTGTGCGGGGTTCCACTGCCCTTGGCGACGCCGGCCGCCTTCTTGATGAGCTCCGCCGCCGGCGGAGTCTTCAGGATGAAAGTGAATGAACGGTCGTCGTAGACGGTGATTTCCACCGGGATGACGTTGCCGCGCTGGGATTCCGTCTGAGCGTTGTACGCCTTGCAGAATTCCATGATGTTGACGCCGTGCTGACCCAGCGCCGGCCCGATGGGCGGTGCGGGGTTGGCGGCGCCGGCCTTGATCTGAAGCTTGATCAGACCGGTTACCTTCTTCTTCGGTGCCATTGTTCTTCCTTACTTTGTAATGACGAGCAGCCAGGGGCCGCTCTCCCGGTGGCCCGGACGGGCCCCGGTGAACTTAAATCCGTGGGGAGGGTGTTCAGTCCCTTTAGAGCTTGGTGACCTGGTCGAAGCTGAGCTCGACCGGGGTTTCGCGCTCGAAGAGGGAAACCAGCACGATGAGCTTGCCGCTTTCCGCCTTGATCTCGCTGATCGATCCGGGCAGGCCCGCGAACGAGCCTTCCTTGATCGTGATCGTCTCGCCGATCTCGTAGTCGATCTCGGCCGGGAGGGCGCGGGTCGGGACCTTGCCGCCGTGTCCGCCGGTCTTGGCGGTGGGGACGTCTTGGATCTCGACGAGGCTCTTCAGCATGCCGAAGGCTTCCTCGAAGCGAAGCGGCGTGGGGTTGTGCGCGTTGCCGACGAATCCGGTGACGCCGGGCGTGTGACGCACCACGGACCAGCTGTCTTCGTTGAGGTCCATGCGAACGAGCACGTAGCCGGGGATGCGCACGCGGGTGACCATCTTGCGCTGGCCGTTCTTTATCTCGACGACATCTTCCATCGGAACCTCGACCTGGTAGATGAAATCTTCCATGGCCATCGACTGCTTGCGGTTCTCGATGTTCGACTTCACGCGGCGTTCGAAGCCGGCATAGGAATGAATGACGAACCACTTGCCGGGCTGGAAGCGCAGTTCCTTGCGGAATTCCTCGTAGGGGTCTTCGGGGGTCTCGTCCGCGGCGGGCTCGGCATCGACATCCGTTGCCTCTTCAGCCTCGACTGCCACTTCGTCTTCGTCTTCCACGGCCTCGACGGCGGCCTCGGCCTCGTCGTCGGAATCGATGTCGAGGGCCTCGTCGACGAGAGCGTCGGCGTCGGGGTCAGCGGGCTCGGCCAACGCGTCAAGCGCGGCGTCGAGGTTGACTTCGACGCCCATGCTCGGGTCGAACACGTGCACGGCGACCTGCTCGGCAGCCTCTACGGAGTCTTCTTCAGCGGCGAGGGTGTTGCCCTCCTGCGCCTCGTCCTCGGTGGAGGACTGCTCGGCGGCGGTGGCCCAATCGGCATCGTCGTGATTCGTGTCAGTCACTAAATTTCAATCCTTTTCTATTGCGTGGGTACGAAACCGTGACCCAAACAGCGTTTGCCCTGAGTTCTGCAGTGACTCTTCTTCATTGATGCGTGGCTGCGACCGCTGGGAGCGGATGCGGCACCGGAAGCTGCCTACCCGCCCGGCGTTCCGAACACGTACGTGACGGCGAGCGCGAACATCCAGTCGAAGGCGGAAACGATGGCCATCATGATGACAACGAATACCAGCACCACACCCGTGTAGCTGAGGAGTTCTTTGCGGGTGGGGGTGACGACCTTGCGGAGCTCCGCCATGACCTGCTTGATGAACAGGGACATCCGAGCGAAAGGACCGCGCTTGGAATCGAGCGCAAGTTTCGCGTTTGCGACGATTTCCTCACTGGGTTCGTCGACAACTTTTCGGGCCACCTGATTACACCTTTCATGTGCCGACGGAATGCCACCGACTTGCAGGGCGGACAGGACTCGAACCTGCAACCTGCGGTTTTGGAGACCGCTGCTCTACCAATTGAGCCACCACCCTATGGAACGAAAGTCAAACTACCTCGTAGCACTCGGACCCCGGAACGAACCGACAAGCGGGCGCAAAAAAAATTGGCAGAATTGAATTACCTCGTCGAGTCTAGGTCACCCGGGGGCCACTGTAAAGCCGAGACAGCCCCAGCAGAACGAGGCAGCCCCGTATGCTCGAAGCGTGGCCCACGAATCCAAGCGCATCTCTACCCGAATCGGCTCCATTGCGGAGTCCGCGACCCTCAAGGTGGACGGCAAGGCGAAGGCCCTGCAGGCCGCCGGCCGGCCGGTCATCAGTTTCGCCGCGGGCGAGCCTGATTTCCCCACCCCGGAGCACATCGTCGAAGCCGCCCTACTGGCGGTCCGCGACCCGAAGAACCACCGGTACACTCCGGCGGCCGGGCTGCCCGACCTGCGCGAGGCCATTGCGGCCAAAACGCTTCGTGACAGCGGCCTGGCGATCTCGCCCAGCCAGGTGGTCGTCACCAACGGCGGCAAGCAGGCCGTCTACCAGGCTTTCGCCACGCTGCTCGACCCGGGCGATGAGGTGCTCGTGCCCACGCCGTACTGGACGACCTACCCGGAGTCGATCCGGCTGGCCGGCGGCGTGCAGGTCGACGTCTTCGCCGGCAGTGACCAGAGCTACCTCGTCACCGTCGAGCAGCTCGAGGCGGCGCGCACGCCGCGCACCAAGGTGCTGCTGTTCGTGTCGCCGTCCAACCCCACCGGAGCCGTCTACTCCCCCGAGCAGACGAAGGCCATCGGCGAGTGGGCCGAGGAACACGGCCTCTGGATCGTCAGCGACGAGATCTACCAGAACCTCACGTATGACGGCGTGCGTGCGATCTCGATCGTCGAGGCCGTCCCCGCGCTGGCCGACCGCACCATCCTGGTCAACGGCGTCGCCAAGACCTACGCGATGACCGGCTGGCGGCTCGGCTGGATGGTCGGCCCGCAGGACGCGATGAAGGCCGCCGCCAACCTGCAGTCGCACCTGTCGTCGAACGTGTCGAACATCTCCCAGCGCGCCGGGATCGCCGCACTCAACGGCCCTCAGGATGCCGCGATCGCCATGCGGGATGCCTTCGACCGTCGCCGACAGGTCATCGTCGCCGAGCTGAACACGATCCCCGGCATCGTCACGCCGACGCCGCAGGGGGCGTTCTACGTCTACCCCGACGTCACCGGCCTGCTCGGACGCACTTGGGGCGGCGTCACCCCGACCACCTCCCTGGAGCTGGCCGATCTTATCCTGGACCAGGCTGAGGTGGCCGTCGTGCCCGGCGAGGCGTTCGGCCCCAGCGGCTACCTGCGCTTCTCCTACGCGCTCGGCGACGCGGCCCTGCTCGAGGGCGTGCAGCGCCTCCAGCGGCTGTTCGCCTAGCGCAGCGCGCCAAACGGCTCGCCGGTGAACCGACAGCTTGGGGGGTCAGGGGCCCTTCTGCTCCCCCCTTCCTGTCGCTCGGCCGGGGCTGTGGACAATCTCCGGCACCCTGTCCACGCTCGAGCGCCGCACCGCCATCCTGCGACGGATACCACCCGGCGCCTTCCTCAGTCATCACACCGCCGCCCTGATCGTCGGCATTCCGCTGCCGCTGGTCATCCCCATCGTGCCGATCCTGCAGTTCATCTCCGGCGTCTATCTGCAGTTCTACCTGCTGCCCGACTGGATGCAGAACGCGGCCAGCGTATTCCCACTGAAGTGGATGGCGAAGGGCATGCGCGGAGTGTTCCTGCCCGACAGCTTCGCGAACCTTGTGCAGAGCGGTTCCCGGGACTTTCCGCTGATCGCGCTGAGCCTGCTCATCTGGCTGGTGGTGGGGCTGGTGCTCAGCCGGGTCACGTTTCGCTGGATCCGCAAGGACACCTAGGGCGTGTCTCCTAACGGCTTGTTGTGTCGCTCACGGAAGGTCAGAGCTGACCGCACCGCGTGGACACTCTTCATCACAGGTTGAGCACCGGGCCCGGCGTCGAACCAATTCGACGGAGATTTTGGGCCAAACACCCATTTTTGAGCTCAAACGCGCTGTTCAGAGCGAAATCTCCGTCGAATTCGTTCGGGACGAGTTGCGGCAGTGCCCAGACTCGACCGACACGGCGTTTGCAGCGCACGTCCATCCCGCGTCGCGGTCCACTGCGCGCCTGCGTCGGCCTCCAGAACAACGACCTCGGAACCCCGAGCCGCGAACCCCCATCGCCCGCAGCCATCAGGGCTCACTCACCGAACGACACCCGGCATTGTCGGCTTGGGCCACCGCGAGCACACTGGCAGCATGACCGACGCACCCGAGAGCCAGACGACGCCGTCGGCCGCGGGGCCCGGCACTCCCCCCACCCCCTCCGACGAGAGCAACGACTTCTTCGCCGCAATCCGTTCCACGGGGATCGTGCGCGGGAGCGACCGCTGGCTGGCCGGCGTCTGCGGCGGAGTCGCACTGCGAGCTGGGCTGAACCCCACGCTGGTGCGAGTTGTGACCATCGCGCTGGGCGTCCTCGGCGGTCGGGTTCTGTTCACGTACGCGGTCGGCTGGGCTCTCCTGCCCGGCCCGACCGGTCGCATCCATGCCGAACAGGCCGTTCGCGGCGTCTTCCCGCCCGTCATGATCGGGATCATCGCGCTGGTGGGCATCAGCTTCGCCTCCTACACGCGCAGCCTGTGGTGGCAGAGCCCGGCGGCCGTGCTGCCCGATTGGCTGGCGACCACACTCGCGGTGGGCTGGAGCGTCGGGGTGACGATCGGGCTCATCTGGCTGGTGTTCTTCCTGGCCCGACGCACCACGGCGCCGGCCGGCGGGTACCCGCACAGCACCGCCGCGGAAGGCATCGGGGCCGGTGTCGCTTTCGGGGCCATGCAGCCCGCCGAAGCAGCGGGCAGCTCCGGGACAGCCGGCACAGCCGGCGGCGCCGTCACCGTCGGCGGCCCTGCCGCGCCACCACCCGGACGCGGCTCCTGGCGCGACCTTCGCCCCGGGGCCGGCTTCAGCGCGATCGTGCTCGGGTCGGCATTGCTCTGCGGCGCGGTCGCCGCCGGTGTGTGGTCGGGCGGCAACTGGTCGGATGCCGCGCTGGTGCTGGGCCTGGCCGTCACGCTGGGGGTGCTGGCCGTTGGCATCATCGTGTCGGGCATTCGCGGAAAGCAGAGCGGCGCCCTGGGTGGGTTCGCCTTCCTTGCGGCGGTGGCACTGGTGCTGCTGGGCCTATTCCCGAGCGGCACCGCGTTCTTCCTGGTCGGCATCCCGGTCTGGACGGTCAGCGCCGATGCCGACGCTGCTCCCCCGGGGTATGCCGTGCTCTCCGGCCGGGCCACCATCGATCTCACGGCCCTCAACGCGGCGAGCGTGGAGGACCGCACGATCGATATCTGGATGGGCGTGGGCGTCACCGAGCTGATCCTGCCCCGCGGCCGGGCCGTGCTGGTGGAGACGAATGCGCTGGCCGGCGGGATCGACTACGTCGGCGGCTCGGTCGCCGTGCAGCAGGGCGGCGCCTTCTACTCTGACTCGCGTACCTTCAACGACGACGGCACCGGCACCGTGGCCCGCGTCCGCGTCTGGACGGCGCTCGGCCAGGTCACTGTCGTCGGCCCCTCGCGTCTGGAACCCTGATGACCACGACCCCCGACCCGAACCAGCCGCCGAACGAGCCGCCGAACCCGCCGTTCGCCCGGCCGCTCGACTATCAGCCCACGGATGCCGTCACGTCTGTGACGGCATCACCTGACCCCGCGCCCGCCGAGCCCGAGGGCCATGGGGAGAGCGGTCACGAGGTGGAGGTTGAGACCACCCGTGCAGCCCCGGCTCACACGGTCGCCTGTCCGAGCCCCATCCCCGACTACGCGATGGAGCCCTCCGTCGAGCCGCCAGCGACGGCACCGGCGTTTCTCGCCTCGGACCCGCCGTTTCCGGTCGCGCCAGTGCCGACGGCCCGCGCCGCGGCCCCGACCGCCGCCGCCGCCGAACCGGCGTACCCCGAGGCATCCATGCGACCCCTCCGCCGCCCGCTGTTCAGCACGATCGTCTGGGGAGTGATCCTGCTCGCCCTGGCCGGCTACGTGCTGCTCGGGGTGCTGGCGCCTGCTCCCGCCGATCCCACGCTCTGGCTGCTCGGCGGCGTGATCGTGATCGGACTCCTGCTCATCGTGGTCGGCATCATCGCAGCGCTCCGCCGCGCCGGCTGACGCCCCCGCCCGCGCTCACACCCCGGTTTGACGGCTTCAGGCCCGCGAGAGCGGCGCGGGCCGCGCTAGGCGTCGAGGCCGACGAGCACGGGCTCGGGCTGCAGGATCACGCCGAACTCGGACTGCACGCGAGCCTCCACCAGCCGGGCGAGCTGCGCGATCTCGTCGGCGGTGGCCCCGCCAGTGTTGGTCAGCGCAAGGGTGTGCTTGCTGGAGATCGCGGCGCGGGAGCCCGGCAGCCGGAAGCCGCGCGAGATCCCGGAGTGCTCGATCAGCCAGGCGGCGCTCAGCTTCACGAGCGGCACGGACCGCTCCCCGGGGATCGGTCCGACGCCGGCATACTCGTCGAGCGGGATCACCCGGTCGGGCAGTTCCTGCTCGGCGAGCGGCCAGCGGGGCACGGCGTCCGGCAATGTGCGCGAAAACGCCAGCGACACGATCGGATTGGTGAAGAAGGAGCCGGCGCTGCGGGTATCGGCGTCATTCGGGTCGAGCACCATGCCCTTCCCGGCGCGCAGGGCCAGGACGGCGCCCCGCAGCTGCGCGAGCGGCACCCGATCGCCCAGCTGCACGCCGAGTGCGGTCGCAAGCTGCGGGTAGGACACCGGCCGGCTGAGCGCGCCGCCGAGAACGGATGCCTCGCTCTGCGTGTCGTGCAGGTTCAATTCGACCGCGATCACCAGACCGCGGAGCCCCTGTTTCAGAGCCGAGGTGCGGTAGCCCAGTTCGAGCTCGCCAGCCTCCATCCGTCGCCGTTCGCCACTGTCGTAGTCGAGGAAGTCGATGGCAGCCAGGCTGTTGCCGAGTTCCTGGCCGTAGGCGCCGATGTTCTGCACCGGGGAGGCCCCGGTCGAACCGGGGATGCCGGAGAGTGCCTCGATACCGGACCAGCCCTGCGCCACGGTGTAGGCCACCAGCTCGTCCCAGGGCTCGCCGGCCTGCACTCGCAGCACCAGCCGGTCCGGGTGATCAGACGGCGAAGGGGACGCGGGAGAGGAAGCCGAGACAACGTCCACCCCGCGGGTCAGCACCCGGATCACCGTACCGTCGAAGCCCTCGTCGGCCACGATCGTGTTCGATCCGCCGCCGAGCAGCAGCCACTCATCGCCCGAGGCCCACACGATCAGGGTCTGGTCGACAAGGTCCTGCTCGGTGGCGGGCGACACCATCCGGGCGGCAGGGCCGCCGACGCCCATGGTGGTCAGGTCGGCAAAGGTCGGCGCGGAGGCAGCGGGGCTCGTCATCGGGAACGACCACTCAGACAAGGCGCACGCGTGCCTGCGCCTTGCCCAGCACAGTCACCTCGCCCGACGACACGATGAGGTCGATGCGGGCGACGCCGGCATCCGTGTCGATGGCGCCGACCTTGGCGACCACGGTCACGACCGCCGCGCCGTCGGCCGGCACGAGCACGGGGCGGGTGAACCGCACCTGATAGTCCACGATGCGGCCGGGGTCGCCGACCCAGGCGACGACCGGCTGAACGGCGAAGCCCATGGTGAGCATGCCGTGCGCGAGCACGCCGGGCAGTCCCACGGACACGGCCACGTCGTCGCGGTAGTGGATGGGGTTGAAGTCTCCGGATGCCCCGGCGTAGTGCACGAGGGAGTCGCGCGTGAGCGGGAACGTGCCCTCGGCGACGACGTCTCCGACGGTCAGGTCAGCGAGGCGGGGCGTAGCGATGATGGTCATTCGTCTCCCCTGACGACAAGGGTGGAGGTCGCGGTCACGACGTGCGCGCCGGCGGCGTCGACGATGGTTGACACGGCCGTCACCATGGAGTGGCCGCCGAGGCTCTTTACGCCGGCCACGTGGAGCGTGGCGGTGAGTTCGTCACCGGCCACGATCGGGCGGCTGAACGTGAACCGCTGGTCTCCGTGCACGACGCGGGTGAAGTCGATGCCGGCATCCGGGACGGCCAGAAGCTGCGCCAGGGTGGCCTCCTGAACGACCACGGCGAATGTGGGCGGGGCGACGACGTCGGCGTAGCCCGCGGCGCGCGCGGCCTCCGGGTCGAGGTTGATCGGACTCGTGGCAAAGACCGCGCGGGAGAACTCGCGCACCTTCTCCCGGCCGACGAGATAGGGGGCGACGGGCGGGAAGACCCGGCCCTGCAGTTCGGGGTTGACAGACACAGGCCGAGTTTACCGGCCTCGGCCGGGGACGGCGCCATCGGGCAGACTGGCTGGTGTGAAGATCAAGCGCGTGCGTCTGGGTGACCCTGAGGTGGTCCCGCTCCTGGCCGACCTGGCGCGGGAGTATGACGAGCGCTACGGCGACGGCGACTCGGTGCACGACGTGCCGGCGGATGCCTTCGCCCCGCCGAGCGGCACCTTCCTCGTGCTGCTCGATGGGGGCGTGACGGTGGCGGGTGGCGGCATCCGTCGCCTGAGCGAGACGACCGGCGAGGTGAAACGGATGTGGACCAACCCGGCCTACCGCCGGCAGGGCCACGCCGTGGCCCTGCTCGCCGCCCTCGAGGAGGTGGCGCAGCAATTCGGCTACCGGCACCTGCGCCTGGAGACGGGCCACGCGCAGCCGGAGGCGCTCGCGCTGTACCGGCGCCTCGGCTACCGGGAGATCGGCAATTACGGGATCTACGAGAACGCGACCGGGTTCGAGCGCACGTTTGCCTCCCCGGAACGCCCCGCCTGACAGTCCGGCATTGGCCTGCGACACGCCCGCTTGCTAGCGTAGACACGTCATGCCTAACAAATTAGAGCCACATCCCGACCTTCCCATCGACCTGCCCACGGCCGAACGCATCCATGCGGCCGTCGCGCATTATGGCGAACAGGCCGTCATCGACAATTCCGTCGCGCTACTCCGCGCCAAGAACGCCGGCAAGGACTTCCTGCTCTACGCCGGCGGACGCCACGCCCTGGGCATCCTCGAAGGTGCCCCCGCCCTCTACTGGCCCGAGCTGTGGGGTGCCCGTGCGCTGCTCTACGTCTGGGGCGATTCGGCGGCACCGTACATCGTCGTCGGCATGAACAACCAGGCTTGGCGGGTGCGCGAGATGTGCGCCAAGGTCGTCCTGCTGCGCGGCCTCGAGGTGGCGCCCAAGCTGGTGCGCCTGACCACCGACGAGGTTCCGCGCGTGCGCGCCGCGGCCCTGCACGCGCTGGCCGCCCAGGGCACCGCCGACCACCTCGCCACCATCGTGCAGCGTCTGCGCGACCCCGACAAAGAGGTGCGCCGCGCGGCCCAGCAGGCCCGCGACGTGCTCAACGCACGGTGGAACCTTACGGTCGAGCAGGGCCAGGGCACCGAGCAGACCCACGGAACCCGGCACACCCACCCGAGCGCGTAGCCGAGCCCGGAACCGGGACACACACGCAGTACCGAGACGGGGGGTCCGGATGTTCCATCGCTTTGTGGCCATGGGCGACAGTTTCACCGAAGGCGTCGGTGACGACCTGCCGGGCGGCCAGGTGCGCGGCTGGGCCGACCTGGTCGCGCTCGGGCTCGCCGCGGCATCCGCCCACCCCGTCTCCTACGCCAACCTCGCCGTGCGCGGCCGGCTGCTCGGCCCGATCGTGGCGGAGCAGCTGGAGTCCGCGCTCGCGCTCGGCCCCGACCTGCTCAGCATCTGCGGCGGCGGCAACGACGTGATGCGGCCGCGGGTCGAGATCCCCTATGTGGTCGACCTGATGCGGAAGGTCGTCGACCGGGCCGAGGCGCAGGGCGTGCACGTGCTGGTGCTCAGTGGCGGCAATCCCTCGCACCACCTGCCGCTCGGCAACCTGATGCGCCGGCGTGGCGATCAGCTGGCGGATGCCGCGCGCGCCGCCTTCGACCGGCCGGGCGTCACGCTCGTCGACAATTGGGCCGACTCCGAGCTGGAGCACAAGCGGTTCTGGTCGGTCGACAAACTGCACCTCAACGCGCTCGGGCACACCCGGGTGGCCACAAACGTGCTGGCCGAGCTGGGGGTGCCGGTTCCGGTGGAGTGGCTGGATGCGCCCGCCGCGGCCGACGAGCAGGTGCAGAGCACGACCGCGTATTACCGCGAGTTCGTGCTGCCGTGGATCGGACGCCGGCTCACCGGACGCTCCTCCGGAGACGGCCGCCCGCCCAAGCGGCCCACCCTGGACCCGGTCGATGTCGGCTGATCTTTCCCGAAGGGGCGCCCGCGCCGCGACCAGGCTGCCGCGTCGGGCCCGCATCCGGCCCGGGAGAGTCGATTTGCGTCCCCTCACGCGCGCGGATTGACGGCGATCGATTTTCGGCGGTAGATTGCATCGATAGTCATCAATGTATGTAGGTCTCAGTCGAGGGAGAACACCATGAGCGAGAATAGTAACCCGGTGCGCGAAGAGGTGCGGGCCCGCTACGCGAGCGTGGCCGTCTCGGTTACGAATGAGGGGCGTCGGTCGCTGCTCACCGAGACGCCTGCCGCCGGCTGCTGCGAACCGGCCGCCATCGACGAGAGCCTGGTTTTCGGCTCCGCGCTCTACGACGACGCGTCGACCGCGGACCTCCCGGGCGCGGCCCTGCTGGCGAGCCTCGGCTGCGGCAACCCCACGGCGGTCGCAGACCTGCAGGCCGGCGAAACCGTGCTCGACCTCGGCTCGGGCGGAGGCATCGACGTGCTCCTCTCCGCCCGCCGGGTCGGCCCCACCGGGTTCGCCTACGGCCTCGACATGACCGACGAGATGCTCGACCTTGCCCGGCATAATGCGGCCGCAGCCCAGGCGCAGAACGTCCAGTTCCTGAAAGGCACGATCGAGGAGATCCCACTAGGCTCCGGCAGCGTCGACGTCGTCATCTCCAACTGCGTGATCAACCTGTCGACGGACAAACCCGCCGTGATCGGCGAGATGTTTCGCGTGCTGCGGCCCGGCGGCCGCGTCGGAGTGTCCGACGTCGTGGCCGAGAACCACCTCGCTCCCGCCCAGCGGGCCGAGCGCGGCTCCCACGTGGGCTGCATCGCCGGCGCGCTCTCGATCACGGAGTACAAGTCCCTGCTCGCCGCCGCGGGCTTCGAGCAGGTGGGCGTCACCCTGACCCACGGGGTGACCGACGGGATGCACGGCGCCATTGTGCGGGCGGTCAAGCCGGCCGGCGCCGCCTAGACCGGCCAGCGACGCCTAACCCGCGGTGGGTACGCGCAGCAGGGCACCCTCCCGGCGGCAGGTGGCGGCCGCGATCAGCATGGCGTCGGCCAGCAGGGCCTGCCAGCCCGCGGCATCCGTGGGCACGCCCCTCGTCAGCATGGTCTGCACAGCCCCGGCGAGGGTGGCGTCGCCCGCGCCCATGGTGTCGACGACGGCGCCGGGAAGCACGGCGATCGGCTCGCTGACCCGCAGATCGGCGCCGCAGGCAACGGATGCCCCCGCGCGCCCGGCCGTGGCCAGCACCGTCTGCGTGCCGGCAGCCAGCAGCCGCTCCCGCAACTCTTCGAGGGTGCTGCGGTAGAGCAGCTCGGCGTCCTCGTCCCCCACCTTCGTGAGGAGGCTCCGGGCAGCGATTCGTTCGAAGTTCGCCACGAACAGGTCGCCGTCGGCGAGCATGCCCGAACGCGGATTCGGGTCGATCACGAGGCGGCGTTCCGGCTCCGCGACCGCGGCGATGAAGGCATCCGTCTGGGCCGTGTCATCGAAAGGGAAGCAGCTCACGACCACGAGGCGGGCGTTGTCCAGGGCCGCGCGCTCGGCCGGGCCGAACTCGATGCGGCGCTTCCGCGCGGCCTCATTGAAGGCGTAGGTGGGCTCGCCGTCGGTGCGGTCGGAGGTGGCGCGGGAGCTGCCAAACGGCCCGGGTGTGGCGACCAACGTCACGTCGTGCGCGGCGAGGAACTCGCGCAGCCGGGCACCGTCGGCGTCGTCGCCGACCATGGCGATCAGGGTGGTCGGCACACCGAGCACGGCCAGGCCGACGGCCACGTTGAGGGCGGCGCCGCCGGGGAACTCCAGGCGGGACCCCGGGCTCAGCATCTCGTCGATGAGTGCGTCGCCGACCACGACCACCCGGTTCTGCTCAGTCAGGTTCTGCTCAGTCAGGTTCTGCTCAGTCATTCGCTCTCTCCCTTGCCCCTGCCAACAACCCTGTCGCACCAAGCCTAGGTGAGTGAGTCCTCATCGATATTGAACCAATTCGACGGAGATTCTCGTGCAGAACTGCTTTTTAGGCGCGTTGAGGAGCAACTCTGGCAAAATCTCCGTCGAATTCGTTCGGGGCGCTAGCCCGAGCCGGCCTGTGTCACCCCGCGTCACCCCGAGTCAGCCCGCGAAACCAAATGCGGCCCCATTTGTCCAGACCCTTCCGCCGGGCGCGGCATCGTCGTACGCTCGAACACAGGCAGGGTGGCTCCCCGAACACCGGTCCTTAGTCCCTGATTGCAGGGTCCGTATGAGACCGGAGCGAAGCACCCCTCGTCGGGGGCAGGACATCATCGGGGTGACCTGCCCCCACACTCCGACACGTACAGTCGGAGCATGGCTTCCGATGCACCCACCCCGTGGATCTCCGCCGACGAGATCTTCGCCCGCGTCGGCGTCGGCGCCGCGGCCCGCGCCCTGCAGGTCGCCGTGCGGGCTGGGCTCGACCCGGCGCTTGATTTCAACCGCAGCATCCTGCCCCTCGACCGGGGCCAGCTGCTGCTCATGCCGTCGCAGTCCGCGGAGTTCGTGGGCGTCAAGATCGCCACCATCGCGCCGGGCAACCCGCAGCTCGGCCGGTCACTCATCCAGGGCGTCTACCTGCTCATGGATGCTGTCACGCTCAGCCCGGTCGCCCTGCTCGACGGCATCGCACTGACGACCCTGCGCACACCGGCGGTGTCGGCGGCCGTCGCCGACCTGCTCGCGCCCGCCGAGGTGGAGCACCTCGTGGTGTTCGGCGCGGGACCCCAGGCGCGCGGGCATGTCGAGGCGATGCGCGCCATCCGCCGGGTCGGTCGGGTCACCGTGGTCGGCCGGCACCCGGGCCGCGCCGAGGCACTGGCCGAGCAGGTGCGGGCGGGCGGGCTGCCCGCGCAGACCGGCACCCCCGGCGCCGTGGCCGACGCTCAGCTCATCGTCTGCGCCACCACCGCCCGCACCCCGCTGTTCGACGGGTCCCTGGTGCCGCGGAACTCCTGCACGGTGGCGGTCGGGTCGCACGAGCCCGACGCCCGCGAGCTTTCCAGCGAGCTGATCGGACGCGCGCAGGTCGTCGTCGAAGACAGCCAGGTCGCGCTGCGGGAGGGCGGCGACGTGCTGATCCCGCTCCGGGAGGGCGTGATCCAGGCCGATTCCCTGGTGCCGATGCGGGACATCCTGACCGGCACGGTCGGCGTCGACCAGTCGCGTCCCCGCGTCTTCACGAGCTCCGGCATGTCCTGGCAGGACCTGGTGGTCGCCCAGGCCGTCTTCCGCCCGTAATCCCACCGCGCGTGTACGCCGTTCATCACGGAGCGCCGTGTGTAGCGTCGAACCAATTCGACGGAGATTTTCTCATCAAGGCGCTGTTTCAGAGGGTTTGAGACCGTCTCAGGCAAAATCTCCGTCGAATTCGTTCGGGCTGGATTTAATGCGAGCGAGCGCGCGCGCTCGCTGAGCTGCAGCCGAACCCGGCTTCAGCCGATGGCCGCGAGCGACGGATGTGACCGGGCCGGCACCGCGAGCACGTCGGCCGCCGCCCGTAGTCGGTGCCCCTGCTCCACCCGCTGTCCCCACGAGGTGCCCGCGATGATCAGGCCTGCCCCGAGCACCGCCACCAGGCCGAGGTTCTCACTGCCGAGGCTCACCCCCACGACCACCGCCCAGACCGGTTCGGTGCCCATCAGCAGGCTGGCCCGCGCGGCCGAGGTGTGCCGGATCGCCCAGGTCTGGGCCAGGAACGCGAACACGCTGCAGGCCAGACCGAGGTAGAGCACCCCGAGCCAGGCGGCCGGACCGAAGGCGCCGATCGCCCGAAGTGTTCCCGGCGCATCCGCTGCGGTGAACGCCAGGGCACCCACGGCGGCCTGCACCAGCGTGATCGTGAGCGTCCCGGGCCGGCGGCCGGCGTCGTCGGCGCGGGTCACCCGGCCGACCATGGTGACGTGCAGGGCGCGCACGAGCGCTGCGGCGAGCATGAGCAGGTCGCCAGGGTTCGGGGCGCGAAAACCATTGCCGGAAACGAGCAGCGCTACCCCGACGACCGCGAGCACCGCAGCCACGAAGAACGAACGCGGTAGCCAGTTGCGCGCCGCGACCGACTCGAGGATCGGGGTGAGGATGATCGTCAAGCTGATGATCAGGCCCGCGTTGGTGGCCGAGGTCACGGCCACGCCGGCCGTCTCCAACCAGAGAATCGCCGCCTGGGTGAGCCCGAGCAGCGCGCCCCCGGCCAGCTCGGCGCGGGTCGGCCGCCGAGGCCGGCTCAACGCCCAGATCAGCAGCAGCGCCAGCGCAGCCACCAGAAAGCGCAGCGCGAGAACGGCGCCCACACTCGCCTGCTCGGTCAGCACCTTGGCGGCGAGGTAGCTGCCACCCCAGACCAGCGCGACAAGCAGCAGGACGGCGTCGATGCGGTAACGTCCGAGCCGCGGGAGGAAGGTCATGGGCCAATGCTGCCGGGCGGCATCCGTTAAGTCCAGATCACCAATTCTGAACTAACACTTTAGTGTTTGCTTATGGATTTGCATCAGCTCTTCATCCTGCGGGAACTCGGCGAGCGCGGCAGCGTCGCCGCGGTGGCCCGCGCGATGTTCGTCTCGTCGTCGGCGGTGTCGCAGCAGCTGTCCGCGCTGCAGCGCAGCACGGGCGTGGCGCTGACCGAACGACGCGGGCGCAGGCTTGTGCTGACACCCGCCGGCACGGCTCTCGCTACCGCCGCCGCCAGCGTGTCCACCGCGATGGCCGCCGCCGAGCAGTCGGTGGCACATTTCCACGAAGAGCCGGCCGCGCCGGTGAGCCTGTCGGCGTTCCACAGCGCTGGGCTGGCCTGGTTCGGGCCTCTGATCTCGCGATTGGCCAGTCCGGCCGGACCCACAGGGACGCCAATCCGGTGCGGCGACGAGGATGTCGCACGGCAGGATTTCCCGGCACTGGTCGCCGACTATGACCTCGTCATCGCCCACCGGCTGCCGCACGATCCCCTCTGGCCGCAACGGGTCACGGTCACCCCGCTGCTCTACGAACCGCTGGATGTGGCGCTGCATGTCGGACATCCTCTGGCCGGTCGGTCGTCGGTGTCGGTCGCCGACATCGCCGACGAGCCCTGGATCGCCGGGCACCCGGGCTTCCCGCTCGCGGAGGCGGTGAATGTCGTCGCGGCGAGCGCCGGGCACCCCCTACGGATCGAGCACCGCATCAACGAGTTCTTCGTGGCGGCCTCCGTGGTCGCTTCGGGGTCCGCGATCGCACTGCTGCCCCGGTACACGATGGCCCCGGCGCCAGGGTCCGGCCTGGTGCTGCTGCCGATCGACGACCTGCGGGTCGGCCGCCAGATCGACGTTCTCAGCCGCCCCGAGACGCTGCTGCGGGCGTCGGTGCGCCGGGTGCTGGGCGAGCTGCGAGCGGTGGCCGGCTCCCGCACGGAATGACCGCCGCGTTGAGAGGATGTCCGACTCACCGGCATGGTCAATGTCGCCGAGGTCTTCCAGCGGACACCCGACCCCGCGAGAGCGGGGACGGGCGACGGATGCGTCGCCTCACCAGTCGACGAGCTGCTCCCTGTCTCGCTGCACATCGAACGTGAACTGCTGATGCCTGACCATCGCGGGGATCTCCCACACCAACCAGATGGGGACCAGCAGGAACAGCCACAGCCCGGCAGGGGTCTGGAGCATACCGAAGACGGCGACGAACCCTGCGGGCGGAACTGTGATCACGGTATCGGCCCCCCTCAGTGCCTTTGGGCGGGAGGAAATGACTACCGTCCATTGATGCTCCGGGTGCGGATACGCAACGGCGCCGACCGTGGAAACAGCAGAGAAAGAACTTACCCGCGATCCCGGGCCGCGATCCGTTCGAGCTCGTCGCCAATGCCGATGTCGGCCACGACGATTCGTCCGGCCAGGCTCGCCGCGGGTTCCCGCAGCAGACCTGGTTTGCAGCCTCCGAACGTCACCGTCAGGTGCGCGGGCAGCACGGTGGGGTCCGGCACGGCGCCGTCGTCGACGCCGATCCCGCTGGGCAGGTCCACCGCCACCACGAGGGGCGCGCCGGGGTCGTGCAGCGCGGGAAGGATGGCCGCCACCACCTCACGAGCCCGCCCGCGGAGCGCCGGGCTGGTGCTCGTGCCGGTGCCGGTGCCGAGGATGCCGTCGAGGATCACCGCGGATACCCGCGCCACCCGGGCGAGAGCGGCATCCGTTTCAGCCAGGGGCAGCAGCGCCGCCCCGGCCGCCAGGGCAGCGCTGAGGCCGCCGTCGTGGAGCTGTGCCGACGTGGGCACGATGGTCACCAAGGCACCCTGCGCGGCCAGCAGCGCGGCCGCGTGCAGGGCGTCGCCGCCGTTGTTCCCCGCACCGGCCAGCACCAGCACCCGCGCGTCCGGCACTCCCCCGCTTTCCGTGAGCAGCTCCTCGAGCAGGGCCGCCGTCTCCGCGGCGAGCGCGGCCGATGCCCGCTCCATCAACGGCACGCCCTCGGCCAGGAAGGGAGTCTCGGCCTCGCGCATCTGGGCGGCGGTGTAGGTTTTCACGTCGCCAGAGTACTCCCGCGGCGGTGCGGCTCACGGCACCGAGGGCGACCGGCCGAGCCCTGCCGAGATCTGTCCGTGCCCCCTCGTGCCACCCGGTTCGCACCCGTCTCCCATCCTGACCGGGCATGCTGAAGTCCTGATCGCCCGCCACTCCGGCCGGCGCGCGACAAGAGAGCTGAAACAGTGGCCGGCGCACGCGGCATCACCCTTCCGAAACTGACTCTGGCCACCGAGCGGAGCCGCCCGGCTCCCCCGCGGCCCTTCCTGCAGCGCGGCCGCCGCTTCGCCGAACTCGTGCGTATCGCCCGGAAGAATGGACTGCTGCCGGTGCGGCGGCTCGACTTCACGACCAACCCGGGCGGGGCAGCCGTTCGCGCCGTGCAGGCCGAGGGTCTGCGGGCCGCGCTGGAGGAGGCCGGTGGAGCCTTCGTCAAGATGGGCCAGCTGCTCTCCACCCGATCCGACTTCCTGCCCCCGGAATTCGCCCGGGCCCTCGCGACGCTTCAGCAGAGCGTGAAGCCTGCCCCCTGGGGCGAGGTCGAACGGATGCTGGAGGAGGAGTTCGGCGGACCCCTCGCCGGCGTCTTCGCCAGCTTCGATCCCGACCCCATCGCCGCGGCCTCCATCGGCCAGGTGCACCGGGCGACCCTGATGAACGGCACTGTAGTGGCCGTCAAGGTGCAGCGGCCCGGGATCGTGCCGGAGCTGCGGCGCGACGTCGCCATCGCCGTGCGGGTGACGAACCTGATGAGCCTGACGTCTCCGCAGGCCAGAACTCTGGGCATCAAGGCGGTCGCCGAGGACTATGCGGCCGACCTCGTGCGCCAACTGGACTTCCGGCTGGAGGCGCTGAACCTCTCGGCCATGCGCGCCCTCCAGCTGCGCGGCCCGCGGGCCGGCGACCTGCGTTTCCCCGAGCTGTTCGAGTCTCTGTCCAGCGATCGCGTGCTGGTGATGGAGTACCTGGTCGGCGACACGTTCAGCGACCTGAACGAGACGTCCGACGCGCCTCGGGCCGAGCTCGGCGCCGCCATGCGCACCGTGCTCAGCGCCTTCGTGCGCCAGATCGTCTTCGACGGCGTCTTCCACGCCGACCTGCACCCCGGCAACATCATGCTGCTGGCCGACGGCACCCCCGCGCTAGTCGACTTCGGATCGGTGGGCCGGCTCGACCTGCAGCTGCGGGAGACGATCCAGGAGCTGCTGATCGCTTTCCTCCAGTCCGACACCCAGCTCATCGCCGACGGGCTCCTCAAAGTCGCCCCGCTGCGGGACGGTGCGGACGAGAAGGCGTTCCGCCGCGAGCTGAGCGCGTTCATCACGTTCGAGTTGGGGCCCGGCGCGCGGGTCAGCGTGCTGACCGTGGATGTCCTGGTGGCTATCCTCACCCGGTACGGCGTGGGAATCCCCGCCGAGTTCGTAGCGGCGGCGCGGGCGTTCGCGGTGCTCGAGGGCACCCTGCGCTCCAGCATGCCGGAGTTCGACCTGCTCGAGGAGTCCCGCGGGCTGGCGAGCGTACAGATCCGCGACCAGATGGCGCCGGCCAACGTGCGCGAACTCCTGACCACCGAGCTTCTGGCCCTGCTGCCCAGCGTGCGCCGGCTCCCCCGGCGTTTCGACCAGATCGGGCAGGCCCTCGAGATGGGCAACCTCAACGTCAATGTGCGGCTGCTCGCGGACCAGAGCGACCGGCGGCTGCTCACCGGGCTGGTGCGGCAGAGCCTGCTGGCCCTGGTCGGCGGGGCCGCCGGGGTGATGTCCCTGGTCTACCTCACGACACCCGCACCGGCGGACCCGGGGGTCATCAGCACGGTGACGGCCGGGTTCAGCCTGGGTGCCGGCTCCGTGGTGCTGCTGGTTTCGGCGTTCGTGGATTCGCTCGTGACCCGCAGCCGCGCGTGACCCGTGCGACTGAATCGAGCGACTGCCACGTGCGACTGCTACGCGCGTCGGGAAACGACGAAGGCCCCGCCTGAGGCAGGGCCTTCGTCATACGTTCTGGTAGCGGGAGCGGGAATTGAACCCGCGACACAATCATCACAATCGTTCCGATTCAATCAATCGACCCCGCGCTACGAATCTGGTCGTAGCGTTCCGAAATGACGACCTGGATATTGCGTTTTCGCAGCATGGCCCGGTGCGCTTTGGCCGAGTAGGCCTTGTCTGCCAGCACCCGGTCGGGTCGAGTGCGGGCCCGTCCCGGGCCGATCCGGTCGACGCTGAGCGAAGCCATAATCTCCGTGAGCATTGGCGAATCCCTGCCCGGTGCGCAGAAGAACCACAAGCGGCCACATTTTTCCGTCGCAAAGCTGATGAATCTTGGTGGTCAAACCGCCGCGAGAGCGGCCACTGGCATGATCAGGAGGCTCTTCCAACAGATTCGTGTACTTCGACAGGGCCCCCGTGATGCGCGGAAGGTTCGTCGCATGTTGATGCACCCGATATCTTCGGAACCAGGCGGCCCTGCAGCTCAACGTGCTGGGAACCCTGTTGGCTCGGGCGGAGCGGTATCGGATCGAGCGGGAGGTGTGGACGTGGTGGCAAGCCGCACTGACCACCATGATGTCAACGCCCAGATCTCGGCCGCGGCGCCCGCATGTATCGAGCCGGCCGTTGTTTGGGGTGAGCACGCCGGGTGAGCGGTTGTGGCCGCGGTATCCGCGAGCCAGCACGAACCGGGCCGATCACCGTTCCGCGCTCGATCTGGTGGGCGCGGGCCTGCTGAGCCCGGAGAACCGGTGGCAGCACCTGGGCGAGGTCGCGTAGGTGATTCCATTCGCGGAGACAGTCTTGGTCAGGTCTTCAGGAATGCGGCCTTGGAAGAATGCGAGAACTTCGCTGATGTCCGGTTCGTCCCAGAGGGAGATCTCGGGGACGCTGATCAGCTCGCTCATGGGCCCCACGATTAGTTTCACGAAGATCGTTTCCCGGTGATATTGACCGTGGGCAGGTTGAGTGATTCGGTTGTCTGACTAATGCCGAGGGCGGTGACGAGGTGGAAAAGTGCGCCGGAGAGGGCATCAGCGGTGAGGAAAGATGCCCCGCTGGAGGAGATTCGCCTCATGAGCTCACTTTTCCCCCACCCCGCTGGGTATTCAAGCCCCCGTTGGGATGAGGTCACCTAGGAATAGTCTCAGTCCAAGCTCCGGCGTGACAGTGGCCCCGCTTCCACGCTGAGCTTCCCTGTCCCCGGCCCCGGCACGGAGACAGCACCTTGCACAACCAAGCTCATGCCCTTTCGGAACGCGACGAAATAGCGGCGCAGCCGTCGGAGCCATTTCCCGGTGGAGCTGCTTCGCGGCACAGAGATTGTAAAGTGATATCGCTCTAAATGATGGCGGCTACGCCAGCACAACCGTAGGGACCCGCGTTCGCGGGCACCGCGTCTCGCGTCGTTATAGGCGGCTTAGGACTCCGAGTGCGTCATCGAGTGCACTCGAGATTGAGCGGCCTGCCGGGTTGCGGTGCCATTGTTCGAGTGCGGAGAAGTAGCCGAAGACTAAGGCAGACGACTTGATATGGGCTTCCGAGGTGGTGAGTCCACCGGATGCGGCGAGGATTGGAGCGATCCGATCGACTGCGTTGGCCAGCATCTCGTAGGAAGACCTGCGGACGGATGGTTCGTCGAAGAAGTAACGGATGCGTCGACGCGCAAGGCTCCCCTCCGGGATGTGCTGATCAGGTGCTGGCTCAAACCGAGCCACGATGGCGCGCACCGTGCCGAGTAGGTCAGTGACGTCGATGACAGCAGCAAGTTCGGCCTCGCTCAGGGTGTCGAAGTCATCGGCAAGGACGATCCCTTCCTTGGTGCCGAAGTATCGGTAGACCGTAGAAGGAGAAACCTCGGCAGCTTCTGCAATGTTCTCGACTATTACGTGCTGGAAGCCACGCTCGTCGAACAAGTCCAACGCTATCTGTTGAATGTGACGCATCGCCGCGCGTCGCTTGCGATCCCGCAATCCTAATGCCATCTCCCCATGATACTACTAGTGACTTGCATTTGACTTGCAGTGCCATAATTTTATATAGTCACAATCAACTGATAGTCACTGTCGAATGGGGTGTTATGAAGACGGAACGCACGGCATCGCGGCAGGTCGCGTTGTCGATCTGTGTTGGTATGGGATTGGCTGGGACGGTAGTGGCCCTCATCTTGATGGCTGTCGACCAAGTGAGTAGTGACAGTATTGCCGCCCACGTCCAGGAGCTCTACGAACCGTTTGGCAAGATCCCTGACCCGATTGTTCCCTGGATTTTCTTGTACAGCATCTTCGCGGTCGGGGTGGTCGGGTGGGCGATCGCGTCCGTTGGCGCATGGCGCAAAGCATGGTGGTCTCGGTGGTGGTGCGCGGCCACCTTCTGCGTGGGTAGTGCGCTGCTAATTTTTGCGGCGGTTGTCTCCGAACACGGCTCCCCCATCCTGCCGCTGCCGTGGCGCATAGTGAGCATCGCCGTGGCCGCGGTCGGCGCGATCACCACAATGATCGCCTGGCTTCCCACCACTGATCGGATAACGGAATGAGCATCCCCACTTCGTCCACGCGCCTGGGGTAAGTCTCCTCACCAGAATGAGGTCTTCGTTCAAGCCGGATAACCCTGTGTCCACTAACCACGGCCAAAGCTACGCCGCCGGGTCCACCAGTGGCGTGTTTGGGTGGTGCTAGGTCTGGTGGGGGCCTTGGGCTGTTTATAGCGCCCGCCCAGACTGGTGCTGTGAGGCTGGTGATCATCACGGGCTGTGCGGTCCCCGACGCACACGGCGCCGTGGCCTATTCTGCAGGGCAGATCCGCCGGCAGGTGCTCGAGGTGATGGGAGCGAGAGCTAACTGTGCACCCGACTCGCGGCACATCGCCGAGTGCGGATACCTGGTGAGCCTGGTCGCGACAAGTCAGACCGCCTATGAATCGCTCGGCCGCGGAATTCGCTTTCGCGCCTGCAACACCCGCAATCTCACTCGGTTCTCGTACCACCCTGGGAGATAGCGGTGGGCGGCAACACAACGCCTGCCCCTGAGAGTACGTCGGGGGCGGTTTTCGAAGTAGGCGAGAGCTGAGATTTCAGGAGCGGTGGTGGGAGCCGGCCAGGGTGGGGATCTGATCGGCGGGGTCGTCCGCCCCCTCTGGGACGTCGTCGGCGGGCACCAATCCTGCGTCGATAGTGTCGTCGGTGTTCAGGCGTACCAGCTGGTCGCGGGTGAACCCGAAGAACCAGGTGGCGAAGAATCCCACGGTGTAGGCGACGATCAGGCCGCAAGCGTAGCCGAGTGCGGCGGCGCCCCAGCCCTGGCTGCCCTGGAGCAGTGGAAACAGCGAGACGTCACTGGCGCCGATGGCGATCGCGCCGACGGTGTAGCCGAGCTGATCGAATAGGCCGATTACTGCGCCGCCGAATGCGCCGCCGATGCAGGCGGTGATGAAGGGACGGCCCAGCGGCAGGGTGACGCCGTAGATGAGTGGCTCGCCAACGCCGAGGAATCCTGCGGGCAGTGCACTCTTGATGGTACGTCCGATGCTGGTGTTGCGGCGGAGCCTGAAGAACACGGCGATGGCGGCACCGATTTGGCCGGCGCCGCCCATGGCCAGGACCGGCAGCAGGGTGGTGTAACCGACCTGTTCGATCAGGGTGGTGTGGATTGGGGTGAGTGTTTGGTGCAACCCGGTCATCACCAACGGCAGGAACAGCCCGCCGAGGACGAAGCCAGCGAAGACACCCGCAGTGCTCAGCAGCCAGGTGGCGCCGATACCGATCTGGATAGACACCCAGCCGGCGGCCGGCATCAGGAGGAACAGGGCGGCGAGGCCGGCGATCAGCACGGTCAACGTGGGCACGATGAACAAGGCGAGCACGTCGGGCGCCCATCTGCGGGCCCACCGCTCGACGTACGCGCCCAGGATGGCGGCGGCCATGGCGCCGAGAACCCCTCCCTGGCCGGGGGCCAGTTGCTGACCCCAGACGACGATGTTTGCGACTCCAGGAGCCACAATGATTCCCCCGATGACGCCGCCGATGATGGGTGTGCCGCCAAACTCTTTGGCAGCGTTCATCGCAACGAACACGGCGAGTAGGGCGAAGAACCCGCTGGACATGACGCTGAAGATCGGAGACAGGGTGGCCAACCACGGAACCTGGCCGCTTGTGGCCAGGTTGGTCAGGATTCCGTTGATGCCGGCGATGAGTCCGCAGGCGATCAGCGCGGGGATCAGTGGGACGAAGATGTTGGAGATGCGCCTCAGAGCGTTCTTGACAGGGGTGTTGTTGCGCTGCTTGTTCTGTTGCCGGATGGCCGCGCCTTTGTCGGCCAGCTGAGCGGCCGAGGAGGCAGCCGACCCTTCCGCGCGGGCGGCACTGAGGGCCGACTCCACGTCGATGGCTACCCGGTCGACCAGACCCGGGCCCAGCACGATCTGGCAGTTATCGCCGGGCAGCGCGGCGAGCACCCCGGCGATCGCACGCAGTGCGGCGACATCGACTCGATCCTGGTCACGGACGCCGACACGCAATCGGGTCATACATTTCTCGACGTCGATGATGTTCTCGGCGCCGCCCAGACCAATGAGCAACTGGTCTGCGATGACTCGTGAGTCGGCCATGACTGATGTCCTTTCGAGCAAAGTGCGAGGGTGCACGGGGCTCTCGTGGGATGGAGAGCCCGGGCTACAAAATTATGTCGTGATATGAAAATAGCTTTCACAGACTGAAGAGTCAAGAGGTAATTACTTTCAGCACTCGTCTGCGTTGCTGACGGCATTTTTCGACAATCCCCAGGCTGAAATCTCTGCTGCGCTGCTGCGCACTGGTCACCGGGGAGATCAGGTGTGGCTCTGATGCACTTAAACGAGTGGACCATTTTGCAGTTGATGTAGTTATTTTGAAACCGTAAGTTGTAGTCCCTCAGTAACGGAGTCAGGCAGGCCACGACCCTGTCGGAACCACACGAGTGCGCCGTATGTGGCGGGTAACGCCTGTGCGACCGTAACTGTCGCGAGGACGGCGGTGGCCGAAGTGTTCGGAGCGACAATAGCCGGCCGGAGCCGACCCACGGAAGAGTCAGGAGCCTCAAAAAAAACCGCGTAATCCCGTGTCCGCTGAATCAATCTCGCTGACTTGGCTATCCGCACAATTGCCGCGATCCTCGTTAGAAGCAGGAATACGGCTGGGCTCTTTCGTAGACTTGCGTGTAGCGCGTGCGCCACAGGGTCCGAGTCTTCGCTCGACCCTTAAAAACTGCGGCCGCCCGTTATGGGCACTACGGCGCCTGAAATGTAGGACGCTTCGGGTGAGGCTAGGAAAACGTAGGCGGCGGCGAGTTCGGCTGTTTGTCCTGCCTGGCCCAGTGGGGTTTCCCGACCGAGAGTGGACAGCTTGTCTGGCCATGAAGTTACGGGGATAAGCGGCGTCCAGACTGGCCCGGGCGCGACTGCGTTGACCCGAACCCCGGCTGGGCCTAATTCTTGGGCGAGCGCCCGTGGGTACGCTACGAGTGCGGCTTTGGTCATGGCATAGTCGATCAACACCTGTGCGGGGCTCGATGCCGGGATTGATGACGTGGAGATGATCGATGCTCCCGGCCAGAGGTGCGGGATGGCGGTGCGCGCGATCCACAGAGTCGCATAAAGATTGGTTTTGAAGACCCGGTCAAATTCTGCCGTTGACAGGTTTTCTGGACCGTTCCGGTTTTTTTGGTAGGCGGCGTTGAGCACCAGGATATCCAAGCCGCCGAGGGTTGCCACGGTATCCTTTACGAGGTTGACGCGGTGGGTTTCCTCGCGGATGTCGCCCGGGATGAGCAGGACGGTGCGGCCGGCGGCCCGGATCTGCTCTGCCGTGAATTCGGCATCCGTCTGTTCGTCAGGCAGGTAGGAGATCGCAATATCGGCACCATCTTTGGCGTAGGCGATGGCCACGGCCCGGCCGATGCCTGAGTCGCCGCCTGTGATGAGTGCCCGCCTCCCGACAAGTTTTCCGGCGCCATGGTAGGTGTCTTCGCCACGATCCGGGCGGGGCTTAGTCGCCTCGGTCAGGCCGGGTTGACTCTGTTCCTGCTTGGGGTTGCCGCCGGTGATGTATTTCGTCCTTGGGTTGTCGTTTTGGTTCGTCAAGGCGTGACTCCCTATCGAAAATCGGTGGATGTTGCCGGTTGAGGGAGCACGGCTGACCGCCGTCAGATGACTTCTGTGAGCCGGTGGGTCATCAGCGGATGCGGGCGGCATTGGTCGTTCGCGCGCGGAAGCCGCCGCTAATCTGCACGAGGGCGGGGAGCTGTAGGCCGAGGAGATTATCGAAGGAAAAGAGCACCTCGTTGACAATCCGGCTGGCTTCCCGAGGTGAGATTCCTCGGCGGCAGGTGATGGCCACCTTCAGTGCTGACTGGTTCTTGACGCGGTAGGTGGAGACGTGGGAGGCAACAAGTTCCGGTCGGTTTGTGAGAGCATCTTGGATGGCGTGCTCGGCCACTTTCGACTCGATGACAACCGCGCCACTGCTGGTTTTCCCGTTTAGTGAGACGATCCGGCCGGTGTGCCCTTGGCCTTGACGCAGGCTGAAGGTGACCAGCACCGCGATGAGCAGCACTCCAGCGGCGAGGACGATGAGCCATAACCAGCTGCCGCTGACCGGGATCAAGGATTCGGGAAAGGGGGTGGCCTGAAGCCACCGGGTTGCCCTATCGATGCCAACACGAGTTGCGTTCGTCCAGCTGTCGCGGACGAGCGGAACAAGTGCCACCAGGGCCAGGGTCGCGCCACCGGTCAAGACGAGGAGTCCGACCAGGAAAACAAAGATGCGGTTGAGGATGCGATTGGTGGAGTTCATCCGCCCACCCTCCCCGTGGAGACAACAACGACCTTCGCGTGTAGGGAACGCAGCAATCCAAAAGCCTCAATCTGTTCGCGCACGGCCGTGAGCACCGCCTGCTGATCGATCGCCGTTCCAGAGGTAGGAGTGAGGTGCACGGTGGCGTTACGGGGGGTCACGGTGACCCGCGCGTTGTCTGGGGCCAACCCCGCGACGCGGGCCGCTTCACGAGCCAACGCGGATGCGATCACCTCGTTGTCGACGATGGTCGCGGCCCGTTCGGTCTCGAGCAGATGGCGAGATCGCCGGCCAGGAGTGACAGCCACGACAAGGAGAAGCAGCCCGATGAGGGCGCCGGTGAGGCCGAGCCCGCCCACGAACACGGGCGGTGCAGAGGAAACGCCTGCGACCGCGCCCGCCATACCCGCGGGGGTCGCGAGGAGCCCCGGCCGGCCGAGCAGGTTCAACACGATCTCGATCATGAGCCAGAGGCAGGCGGCGATGGCCAGGATCGCGAGAGTGATCGCTGCAACCGAACGCGGCGAGTAAAGCTCGCGACGGCTGATCCGTTGGTAGGTGGAACGATACTTAGTCATCGCACGCGGCCCTCTGGTCGAATGTCGGCACCGGTAAGCCGCACGGTCACCCGGGACAGGGTAGAACCGGTCAACTCGCCCACCCGGTAATGAATGTGCTGCCTGGCGTGCTCGGCCCGCTCCAGAATCGTGCCCCCGGTGCGAGTCACGACGGAGGGATCCCGGTGCACACGGGTGAGCGCAACGACCCGGATGGGGGCGCTGACCGTGAGGGCGAGGTTGCCCTGATCATCGGTGATCTCGGCACCGACCGCCGAGGGGTCAACGCCCAGAGCGTCCGCCGCGACCGCACACACTAACCGATTCAAAGCACGAGTCGAGACGATGGTCCGGCCGTTTTTGAGCACCGTCGGCGACAGCGTGTGACGGGCCGCTGTTTCGGAACTGAGGGTTGTCATGACGACGACCGCTTGCCCCGGAATGCGTCAACCAGGTTTGCAACGCTCAGCTTTCCGTCCATAATCCGCCCGACGATCGCGCCGACCGCCATGGCCGCGGCCACGAACACGCATGGCCAAAAGCCAAGGACCAGCCACGTCAGAGCAAGCACGGCTCCGAACACAGCCCCCGTTTTCGCCAAGGTGCTCACTGAACCCGAGCCTCGGACTTCTCGTCCTTGTCGTCGGTCGGCAGGTACACGTCGTTGATGTTCACGTTCACCTCGGTGACCTCCATGCCAACCAGATCTTCGATCACACGGATCACGGCAGACCGCACCCGCTCGGCCACATCCTGCAGGGCCATGGGGTACTCCGCGACAATGGTGACGTCGGCCGCGACCTGAGTTTCTCCGACCTCCACATTGATGCCCTGGCTCACGTCCGAGGTGTTCAGGGCATCGCGGATGGCACCGAGCGCCCGGGCGGCTCCGCCGCCAAGGGCGTGCACACCACTGACCTCACGGGCTGCAATGCCGGCGATCTTTGCCACCACAGCGTCGTTGATCACGGTCTTGCCGCGGCCGGGGGTCGCCGAGGCGGAGTTCGGTGCGGTGGAAAGAGTAGGTCTGGTGAGATCTGCCATGGGAGGCTCCTTGTTCGTGTTCCCTGAACGGGACGTATTGCGATACTTAATATGTAGACGCATGCCACGACGCGTTCGTCACACCCGGTGCTACAGTTCCCAGCGAATCGAGGGGCAAACATTTCAGATAGCAAGAGCAGGGCACTGCTGGCCCACGCCGACGACCGCACCTTGGTGGACCGCGCTGTTGACGGAGACGTTCGAGCATTCGAAGTGATTGTGCGACGGCACGGCCCGTAGGTACGCGCCCACGCGACCCGCAACCTGGGCTGCAGCCACGATGCCGACGATGTCGTACAGGACACGTTCATCACGGCATGGGCGAAGCTATCGACCTTGAAAGATTCTGCGCTGGTGAAAAATTGGCTGATGCGCATCGCCAGCTACAAGAGCATTGATCGAATCCGCGCACGGCGGCAGAACTCCAACCTCGACGACGTCGGCGTGCCCGCATCGGAGGACCATTCACCGACGCAGATAGTGGAGGCGCGTTCGTGTAACGAGGCACTCTCCCAAGTCTTCTCCGCCCTTCCGGAGGATCAACGACAATGCTGGGACCTAGAGAGTTTGGGGACTACCGATATTCCGAGATCGCTGAGGAACTCGATTTGCCCCTTTCTACCGTTCGCGGGCTGCTTGCTAGCGCCCGCAAAACTTTGATTCGCGAGATGGAGGCCTGGCGGTGACGACTCGGAAACGCCCGCCTCACCCCCGGCCAGGCACGTGTCAAATGACGAACCTGACGTCCTTGATGGCCACACCATTGACGAACTCAGCGACTTCCTCGACCGAGGCAAGATGCCCACCGACCCGTCGATCGACACATCGGCTGCGTGCCAGATGGCGATGGCCTCCCTTGAGCGCCTGCGCGGCGCAATGAGCACGCCGCTCCGGGATGAGGCAGAAGAGCAACCGGCCCGAGACGACAACTGGGTCACCGCCATCCTGGACAGGATCGTGCTCGACGTCCGGTCCGGGCGCGACATCCCCATCTCGCACCCGTCACCGACCGCGCAACTTTTCGTCACCGAGGGAGCTGTCCGCGGACTCGTTCGCGCGGCAGGCGATACCGTCGACAACCTCATCGTGGGTCGATGCCGGCTCGACGGGGACCTCACTGTGCTGGGAGCTCCGATCACGGTCACGGTCACGGTCGATGCCAGCGTCTGCAAGGGTGAGAACATTCCCGCCCTTGCCGACAAGTTGCGAGACACGCTCGTCGGCGCGCTACGCACCCACACCGAGCTCGCCATGGCGGGCATCGAGGTGATCATTCGCGACATCTACCTCACTAAGCCAGAGCACGGCGAAGAAGAAGCAACACCATGACGGATGCCGCCGAGCTCGCAGGGAATCTCGAAGTTATCGTAAGGTCTGTCCCGGGGGTGACAGCCTTGTACCCGACCACGCCGATCGTCGTCACGATTGTCGGGTCTGTTGTCGATGCCCTTACGCAGCGGGAAAAGGCACCGAAACTAGTTACCGTGACGACGGGAAAGGCCAGCCTGAGCGTGACCGCGAGAATCGGCGTCGCCGACGCAGCGTCATCCACCGGAGTGTGCCGACGTGTGCATGACACGATCGCCGCGAATCCCGCCATTTTGGCGCTTGCCCCCATCAACACCATCTCTGTGACGGTTGCCAGCATCGGCTAGAAGTACGGTCATTTTCCGCCGAGCGTGACGAAACGGCCGGTAGCTGCGTCTTTGAGGTGTGGCACTCTTGCGCTCGGTTCGCATCGTAACGCGCCCCTTCACTCAGGACAGGCGCGACACACGAAGTGACCCTGTCGACCAATCGGCGCGACCCATCCCTGGAGGTTGACATGCAAAACGAATTCACCAACGCCCTTGCAGTTGGGCTGGCTACTCTCGACTTTTGTCCCGCAGCTTCTGTTGTTCCTGGTCATTGTGATCGTCGGCTTGATCGTGGCGAAGCTGATCTCCAAGGTGCTGGCGAAGCTGCCCGGAAAGGTGGACTTTGACCGCGTTGTGGAGCGCGGCGGTGTGAAAAAGGCCTTGGCCAGCTCGTCCATGGACGCGTCGGACATCATCGCAAAGATTCTGTAGTACACGCTGGTGTTGTTCGTTTTACAGTTCGCATTCGGAGTATTCGGACCCAACCCGCTCAGTGATCTGCTCGCCGGGATCATCGCTTTCCTGCCGAAGATCATCGTAGCAATCATCATCATCATCGCCGCGGCCGTTGCCGCGGGCATGAAGACCCTCATCCAGGGCGCCCTCGGCGGCCTGATCAAGCCCATACAGGCCCGCTGGGAGTCCTACCTCGCCAAGCCGAGGAAGAAGCCCCGAAGATGAGAGAACAGGCCAAGGACGCGCCCAGCGTGAAAGAACAGGCCGAGCAGGCGAAGAACAAGATGCAGAACAGCATGAATTCCGCCGGCACCGGCAGCACCCGCCGCACGAACATCGTGCGCTAGCAGACCGGCCCCGCGTGAGTATTACTCGATGGGTGTCCGGTTTGGAATTGGCGGCGCTTAATTCTGAACTGGTCACCCGGGTGGCCGAGCACATCCTCAGCCATTGGAAAGATGGCCTATCCTCGCTCCATCCATCGCACTGGTGGATCCCTGCCCCACTGCGGCCACAGCGCTATAAGCAGAAGCCGGTCCAACGCCACACCGCCCGCGAACGGTGGACCCTTCGGTGGCCAACACCTCGAAGCCCTCGCCATTCATGTGAACCGTGTCGATGCCAAGGTGGACCAGGATCCCGGTCCCCGACGTGGACTGGATGACGAAGGCGTGCGGCTGGACCCGGACGAGGGTGCCACTCACCGGCGCACGAACCGTCACGGGGCCGATTTCCGGGGAGGGTTGAATGCCACTCCCCCGCCGACGATTTCCTGGGCGAACACGGGGTCGGGAACATCGCCGAGCGAAACCACGGTGCCGCGCAGGGGGCTGAGGAGGTTTTCGGGCATGGCGGTGTCTCCTGGAGTGTGACGTGCGGGGAACTGCAGACGAATCGAGAGTTGTTATGGTCGTCAGCGATGCACGCCCGTGCCACACGATGCGACCCGCGGCAGTGGGTGACGGTTCGCTCAGGGTGACGTGATGGCGGTGCGGACGTCGCCGTGAGCCTGTTCGAGGCGAGCGGTGGCCGTGGGGAAATCAGTGTCGGTGAGCAGCATGACCACGGCGGTCTTGGCATGTCCGCCGGCCTGATCGATTGCAGCGGCGGCGGTATCCGGATCCGCCCCGGTGGCGTCGCTGACGATGCGGCGGGCCCGGTCGACCAATTTGGCGTTCGTGGGTTGGACGTCGACCATCAGGTTGTGGAAGACTTTTCCGGTGCGGATCATGCTGGCGGTGGAGAGCATGTTGCACACCAGCTTTTGCGCCGAGCCTGCCTTCAGCCGGGTAGAGCCGGTCAGGACCTCGGGTCCGGTGTCGACCTCGATGGCGACATCGGCGTGTCTGCTGATCTCCGCGCCGAGATTGCAGGCGACGGAGACGGTGGCCGCCCCAACGCTTCGGGCATGGTCCAGACCGCCGATGACATAGGGGGTTCGGCCGCTGGCGGCGATGCCGACGACCACGTCAGCGACGGTGAGTCCGACTGCCCGCAGGTCGTTCACCGCGAGGTCGGGATCATCTTCGGCACCTTCGACGGCCTGGAGGAACGCACGCTCCCCGCCGGCGATAAGCCCGAGGACTTCCCCGGGGTCGGTACCGAACGTCGGTGGGCATTCGACGGCGTCCAGCACCCCGAGTCGGCCGCTGGTGCCGGCACCTAGGTAGATCAGCCGTCCGCCGCGGCGGCGGGCGCCCACAATCGCATTTACTGCGTTCTCGATCGCCGGTAGTGCCGCCGCCACCGCAACCGGGACTGTGCGGTCCTCTTGGTTCATCACGGTGAGCAGGTCCGCGACGGACATCGTGTCCAAGTCAGTGGTGTGGTCATTTGCGGTCTCGGTGCCCAATGTGGCGAGTGCCATGGTGTTGTCCCTGTTCCTGGTGTTGTTGAAGCTATTTATGGTTGTTTGTTTCGTCCCGGATGAGAGGTGACGGCGGCGTAGGTGCGTTCCAGCGCGGCTCGGGCACCGGGTAGCGTTTGTGCGACGCCGACAAAGATGGCGTCGACGAGCAGGAGCTGCCCGGTGCGGCTGGCCATCGCTGCGGAACGGAAGCCAAACTCTCGACCCGCGGTGACCAAGACGTGTTCGCCGTGGGCCGCCAATCGGGAGCGGGCGGCGCCAGTGATGGCCACCGTGCCGGCGCCGGTCGACCGGGCCGATTGCAGTGGCGCGACGGTGCCGGGGTTCTCTCCCGAGTGGGAAACGCCGATGGCCAGGTCGGCGGGGCCGAGCAGCGAAGCGCTGACCATCGCCGCGTCGTGTTCGGTGTACGCCCGGGCGACCAGTCCGACCCGGTTCAATTTCGCAGTTAGATCCTCCGCGACCAGGCCAGACGCGCCGATGCCATACACGTCGATCCGGCGAGCGGCCCGGATCAAATTGATCACTTTCTCCAGGGCGACGGGATCGACGAGTTCGGCGGTGGCGCGGAGCTGTTCAGACTCGAACGCGGCCAGCTTGGTCAACACCACGCCGATCCGGTCGCCGTCGGCGATGTCGGCGCCCACCGGGACACCACCGTCGTGGTTCGCACCACCCTGCGCAGCCAGCGCGAGCCGGAGCTGCGGGTATCCGTCAAAACCGAGACGCCGCGCGGTGCGGACCACGCTCGCGGTGCTCGTCGACGCGCATTCGGCGAGCTCGTTGACTGTCAGAGCCGACGCCGCCGTGGTGTCAGACAGCAGGACCCGCCCGATCCGGCCCTCCGCCGGGGTCAGGCCAGGCAACATCGCCCGGAGCCTCGCGACCACATCCGACGGAGCCGGAGTGGTTGGTCCGATAAGCTCACGCCTAGCATCGGTCGAGACGCCACGATCAGGAGCATGCCTGTAGTCCTTCTTGGGTGTCATGGGCGCCCTCCTCCCCTCGGGTTGCAGTCTCGGGGCCATCCCGAGCCTGTAACAAAGTTACACTTTTTTGAACCGATAATGTCAAGAGTTTCTATGGTTTCTCCCATGACGGATTGGCGGCAAAGCAGATCCGCGTACCGCCTCAGCAGCCTCTGAAAGCCAGTCCCAGCGCGCGATGAGAGAAGCACGCGCCAAGAATGCGCTCATCGCAGCGCTCGAGCCGCCGCGTCGCGATCATGCTCCGCGCAGCCCCTCCAGTTTTTCGTCGCAAGGCGGTGAAGGTGGAACGCACGCCCCAGTGCTCAGGGGCTACCCGCGAACCGAGCAGACAGCGGACCGCTGATGCGCGCGCCGACTCACGACAAGCCCGCGGATCACCCGGTCAGCCAAGCGGAGTGACTTGATTTCTCTTTGCTTTGTCAAACGATTTATGCGGATACGGCGCAGGAACGCCTTGCAGGGTCCAATCGCGCAACAGGTGTGTGCGGCGCACCTCGTAGTGAGCGCAAATCACGAGGATCCGCCCGATCACAGGAGGTCAAGTCCCATGGCACTTCTCACCCAACACTCCCTGTCAGGTTTCATCGCCTCGGAGCCACAGCAATCCGTCACCGAGAGCGGCGACACCCGCTTCTACGTGCGAATCGGACAGCCGCACTTCCGCCGCGAAGAAAGCGGCGACTTCACCATGCTCGAGCCGAGCTTTCACGACCTCGTCGCCTACCGCGCCACCGCCGACCGCGCGGTCGCCCGGTTCGCGAAGGGCGTCAGCTTCGTGCCCTGAGACCTGCGACTCCTGGACGCAGTACATCGGACGAGAGGCCATCGCTCTTCTGAGCGAGGACGGCCTTTGCTCGGACGGCACTGCCGGGTCACTGGTCGACGCCTCCACCGTGGAGAACCAGCCCGGGAGCGGTTTCGCGAGGAACGAGGCTGGCAACTATGCCGGCATGACTCATGCATGTGTGCGGACCGCTAGCCGGTAGCGGCAACTCGAACGACGATGCCTTCCTGAATCTTGGGCGCGACTACCCGGATAACGGGCGATTCCAAATCGTGCTCTGGGACATCGGCGGCGTGGAGCCCATCCCGCACGGAACGACTTCGTGCACGATGGGTGAAATCACGCTGTGCGAGGGCGTCGCTCAGGTCGAAATCTACGAAGAGGCACCCGTCGGCGCTCCCATACACCCTGCTCTCGACCGCCCTCTCACCGGCCCCTGGCGATGTAGATTTCAGGGGTCAATATGGTTGGGGTGCCGGCACCCCGGCGGGAGCGTCCTAGGGGAAACTCCGACGGCACCTCCCCCTCGGAACCGGACTGCGCGGCCTACTCTGGCAGGAGTCGCATTTGGCCCATCCGTAAGGAAATCCCGCTCACATGCGTTTCAGTGGTCGCTCGGCAAGTTCCTGGCCGTCCCTCACCGAAATGTTGCGAGAAGCGGGACCGATTGGACGCGCAACGAAGCATTGCCCGAAAGTCAGTCTAGAGCAGAGCTGGGTGGCATCGGATCAAAAAGAAAGGCCCAGTGACCGACAGAATTCCTGGTCAAAGGGCCTTTATGTGTAGCGGGAGCGGGAATTGAACCCGCGACACCACGATTATGAGCCGTGTGCTCTAACCAACTGAGCTACCCCGCCACGACCTGTCGGCTGCAAGAGCTTCCAAGCCAGAGCCCCCTGTGGGAATCGGACCCACTACCTCTTCCTTACCAAGGAAGTGCTCTACCAATGAGCTAAGGGGGCGAAGCATCCGTGTGAACGAAAACCAAGCCAAATTTCGGCAACCGGTAAATATTATCACCAAGTCGGCCGGCTCGATGACCGTGGGGTGGAATCGGGCACCGAAACCCCCGGCAGCGCCCACGCGGTGAAGCTCGGCCCGTCCGTTTCCAGACGGATGCGCCCGCCCGCCACGCTGACGGCGGCGTCGCCCAGGAGCCGGGTCGGCTCCCCTGCCACGGACCCGAGCGGCAGTGTCACCGCGCACGCGGCGCGGGCCGCGACCAACAGCACCGACTCCTCCGCACACTCGCGCACGTAGACGAGCACATCCGCGCCCACGTGCACCCAGCGCATCCCGCCGCCGTTCAGGGCCGGGTGGGCGGTGCGCAAGCGGATCAGCGCCGCGTACAGGTCGATTGTGGCCGCCACCTCGGAGTCACCCGCCGTATCCCACGGCATGGGCGTGCGCGAGCCCTCGCCGTCGTCGCCGGCCAGGCCGAATTCGTCGCCGGCGAAGACCACCGGGATGCCCGGCAGGGTCGCGCTCAGCCCGAAGGCGACGGCCACTCCCCCGTCGATCGCATGGGTGCGGAACCTTGGAGTGTCGTGCGTGTCGAGGGCGTTCATTGTAGCCAGGCGAGTGCGCCAGGGATAGCCGGCCGTGAACCGGAGGTGGGCGTCCACGAACGCCCGCCCGTCGGTCAGCGGGATGGTGCCGTAGGGCAGCCCGAAGAACGTCGAGGGGCTGTGCGGCTTCGAGAGCCAGCTCCACACCGGTCGGGTGAAGGTCGTATAGGTCATCGCGCCGTGCCAGCCGTCGCCCTGGAAGTCGTCCGAGGCATCATTGGTCGATTCGCCGAGCAGGATGGTGTCGGCGTTCTCCGCGATCATGGTGCGGCGGATGGTCTGCCGCACCAGGGCGTTCAGGTCCTCCCCCTGCAGACGGCCGGTCATGTTCGCCACATCGATGCGCCAGCCGTCGAGGTGGTAGGGGGCCCGCAGCCACTTCGCCACCACCGACTGCGGGCCCTCGATGAACCGGCGGCGCAGCTCGATCGAGGTCCAGTTGAACTTCGGCAGGCTGGGTACGTCGAGCCAGGACGCGTAGTCCTCGTGCCGGTCGTCGAGCCAGTAGTAGAAGGCGCTCTCGACGGCATCCGGGGCACGGTGCGCCGCCCGGAACCACTCGTGCCGGTTGCCGGAGTGGTTCGAGGTGAGGTCGCCGATCACCTTGAAGCCCCGCTCGTGGGCAGCCTCGACCAGCCGCACGAGGGCAGCGTCGCCGCCCAGTGCCGGGTCGACCACGTCGAAGCTCCGCGCGTCGTAGCGGTGGCTCGAGCCGGCCGGGAACACGGGTGTCAGGTAGAGCAGGGTGACGCCGAGCCGTTCGAGGTGGTCCAGGTGCAGGACGATGCCGTCGAGGTCCCCGCCGTAGAACTGGTGCGAGCGGGCCGGTTGCTCCGCCGCTACCGGGTCCCCCCACGCCGCGGGCACGGCCCAGGTCGGCTTCTCGCGCAGCGCGGCGGCCGTGGAACGCCCGAAACGATCCGGGAAGATCTGGTACATCACGGTCGACGCGGCCCAGTCCGGCGGTGCCGGATGGCTGAGCAGCTTGAAGTCCTCCGCGTCGACGGTCTCGAAGGAATGCACCCCGGCGGCGTTCAGCCACCAGTGCCCGCCGTCGGCGCGGTTGATCAGGAACCGGTAGCCGTTGACCGGGTTCAGGATCTCGACCTCGGCCTCCCACCACCGCCAGCCCTCCGCCGCGCCGAGTAGGCGGGCGTCGTGGAAGCGCGGTTCCCGGTCGGGCGTCGAACGCACGTGCACGGATGCGACGGCGCCCCACGCCTCCGGCACCCGCACCCGCACGCCGACCGTGTCGCCCGGCCGCGGCGCCTGGTCCGAGACGTACAGGGCCGACCCGTCGTGGTGCGGGAGCATGCGCGCTCTACTTCACCGATCCGGCGGTCAGGCCACCGACGATGTACTTCTGCAGCCAGAGGAACAGGGCCATCACGGGCAAGGCCGCGAGCACGGCGCCGGCCGCGAAGACCGAGTAGTTGGTGGAGAATTTCTGAGACACGAACTGGTAGAGGCCCACCGCGAGGGTCTGATTCTCGGGGCTGATCAGCACGATGCTCGCGATGACGAACTCGTTCGTCGTGCCGATGAAAGAGAGGAGGCCGACGACCGCCAAAATGGGTGCGACCAGTCGCAGGATGATCGTGAAGAAGATGCGAGCGTGACCAGCACCGTCCAACTTGGCGGCCTCGTCGATCGAAGCGGGAATCGTGTTGAAAAATCCGTACATCAGGTAGGTGTTCACCCCAAGAGCCCCGCCGAGGTAGACCATGATCAGGCCGACCTGCGAGTCCAGTCCGATCGCCGGGAAGATATCAGAGATGCCGTTGAGCAGGAGGAATATCGCGACGACAGCCAACAGTTGGGGAAACATCTGCAACAGTACGAGCGTGAGCAGTCCCCCCCGGCGACCGAAAAAACGCATCCGGGAGAAGGAATATGCCGCAAGGGCCCCCAAAAACACCGTGCCGATCGAGGTGATCACTCCGATGATCAGGGTATTGCCGTACCAGGCGGCGTATGGCTGTTGGGGCAGGTTGAAGAGCGTCACAAAGCTGCCGAGGCTCACCTCGCTGAATAGCCCATTTGCGGTGATCAGGGTGCCACCGGGTTGCAGCGCTGCCGAGAGCACGTAGACAAGGGGGAACGCCGAGAACACGGCCATGAACACGCCGATCAGGTGGCGCCATCCCGTTGCTTTGAACCAGCGCTTGAACTGGAATGACGAATTTCTCACGACGATGCGGTCGCTAGTCTCCCGATTGTTGACCTGCATGTCAGTTCAGCTCCTCTAGTGCCTTGGTCTGCCTAAAGCTGATGATCGACACGATCGCGACCAGCAGGAAAATGATGATGGAGAACGCACTCGCCAATCCGTAGTCGCGGTTCGCACCGACGAAGGCGACCTTGTAGACCATCGAGATGAGGATGTCGGTCGCACCGACATTCACTCCCGCGGTAACGTCTCTCGGCCCGCCATTGGTGAGCATGTAGATGAGGTTGAAGTTGTTGAAGTTGAACGCGAACGACGAGATGAGCAGCGGGGCCACCGACACGAGCAGCAGCGGAAGCTTGATCAGCCGGAACACCTGCCAGGGCCGCGCCCCGTCGACCGTTGCTGCCTCCTGCAACTCGCCGGGAATCGACTGAAGAGCACCCGTGCAGACCAGGAACATGTAGGGAAAGCCGAGCCACAGGTTCACGAAGATGATGCTGAATTTGGCCAGCCACTCGTTTGTGAGCCAGGGTATTTCCGCCCCGCCGAACAGCACCTGGTTGACGAAGCCGAACTGCGGGTTGAGCAGCCCAGCCCAGACCAGCGCGGACAGGAATGCCGGGAACGCGTAGGGAAGAATCAAGACGACGCGGTAGACGTTGCGTCCGCGCATCCGCAGGTCATTGAAGACCAGCGCCAGAAAGAGCCCGAGCGCGAACGTGGTGGCGACAGAAAGGAAAGCGAAGGCAAAGGTCCACAGGGTCACGTTGATCAGCGGTCCCCGAATGGATTCCGTGCCGAACGCACGGGCAAAGTTATCGAATCCGACCTCAACTTTCCAGCCGGGGCGCAGTTCGGTACCGTCCTCCGCGGCGAACGCTCCGACCGTGCCGTCCTCGGCGTAGACGACGTTCGTCGTGGTGTTCGTCATCGTTCTCGCGGCCTCGTCGTAGACCAGATCGGACAGGTAGAGATAGGCCTTTGAGCCGTCCGGGGTGCGGAGCACCCCCTCGTTCGGGTCGTCGGTGAGCGGCACCGAGAGGGCCGCGATGACCTCTTGATTGGCAGCGATGTCGCTGAACTTGAGCGAGGTGTAGCCGGGAAGTGCGGTGGCGACGCCGTCGGCATCCGTCTCGGCATCGGTGACTTCACGCAGGGGCGCGTCGGTGCCGCCGACGCTGATCCGGCCGTCAGGGTCGGTGACGAGGAGGCTGTAGGCACCCAGTTGCTCGATCACGGTGATGTCATACGCGACCGAGTCCGGCACTCGTTGCTGCGCGGAGGCGATGAGTGATGCGACCGCGTCCGCCCTGGTGCTGTTGTGCCCGGTGCCGTAGTTCGTGAACGCGATGTAGCCGGAATAGCCCACAACAAAGATCTGGAAGATCACGAGGAAGATCAGGCCGGGGGTGAGGTACTTGGCCGGCAGAGCGTTTTTGCTGAAGTAGATCCAGTTGACGATCAGGGTGACTGCCAGAACGAGTCCGAAGATGACCCAGTCCTGTTTCAGGAAGAGCACGAAGAGAGCGTAGACGCTGATTGCGTCGACGATACCGAGGAGCAGAATTTTCACCAGGAGAATCTTGATCCCGACGGACGCCGCCTCGGCAATTCGTCCCGCCCGCTTGGATTGCCTCCACTGGGTGACCAGCGAGTTGTCGCGCGCGGTGCGATCGCGACCTGTTCGTGGGGTGGGCATCTTCGTCCGTTCTCTGGCGCCTGCCGGCAACCTTGCCTGATGTGCGGTGAGGGAGCACGCTGTGCCCGGCCCCCTGATGGAGCCGGGCACACGGTGTTACTTCGCGATGGCGCCCTGGATTTCGCCGGTCATCTTCTGCCACAGCGCTGCCGGGTCACCCTCGCCCGCGATGATCGCGGCCTCGGTGACGCCCCAGAACTGCCAGACCTTGCCCATTTGCGGGATGTTCGGCATCGGAACGGCGGTTGCTCCGACCGTACCGAAACCGGCGGTGATCGGGTCGGCGGCAGCTGCCTCGAAGGCGCTGGTCAGCGCGGGCGGGCGCCCGCCGACCTCGTAGAGCGCGCTCTGCACCTCTTCAGAGCCGATGTAGTTCACCAGGAACTCATTGGCAGCGAGAGCGTTCTTGGTCTTCGCACTCACGAAGAAGCCCTGCACGCCGACAAACGGCTGGGCAGGGTTGCTGCTGGCGGTCGGGATCGGGTCGATCGCGACGTCGATGCCGGCCTTCTGGGCATCCGGGACATTCCACGGACCGGAGAGGAAGAACGGCGATGCGCCGGCGTTGAACTTCTCTTTGGCGATGTCGTTGGTGATGTTCACGCTGAGGTGCCCTGCGGCGCCTTCGGATGCGAGCCAGGCCGCGTAGGCCTCTCCACCGGCGTTGCCGATCGAGAGGTCTTCGGCGTTGTAGCTGCCGTCGGAGTTGGTGCCGAACACGGGGGCGCCGAACGAGGTCTGGAACGGGTACAGGTGATACGGGTCCGATTCCGGTCCAACGGGCACGAGGAACGGGAACTCAGTGCCGGCGGCGGTGCCGGCGGCGACCATGTCCGCGTACGTCGCCGGCGCGGTCGGCGCCAGGGCCGTGTTGCGGAGGAGGGCGATGTTCTCGATCGAGTAGGGGACACCGTAGGTCTTGCCCTCGAAGGTCATCGCGGTGACGGCGACCGGCTGGAAGTCAGCGGTCGTATCGCCGAGTTCAACGGGCTTGAGCACGCCGTTCGAGACGAGGTTCCCGATCCAGTCGTGGGCGCCGATCGTGATGTCGGGGCCCTTGCCGGTCGGAACCTGGGCGATGAACTCTTCCTGGATCTTGGGGAAGTCCTTCTGGATGAGTTTTACCTTGACGCCGGATTCCTTCGTGAATGCCGCCGCCGCGTCTTTGAGGACCGTGCCGCGGTCGGCATCGACCCAAACCGTCAAGGTGTTGGCGGCGGCTTTATCGCCCTCGCCACCCTGCGGGGAGGCCCCGCCGGAGCATCCGGACAATGCGAGGGACGCTGCGACCACTACTGCGCCGGCAGCGACGAGACCTTTCATGTTCACCATCATTGGTGTGCCTTTCTCAGGACATTGAAAATTTATGCAAGCGTTTACATTTATAGCAAGTATCGGAACCATTGACAACTGAAATAGTCGGATCTGAATCTTGAGCAGGTGATGCGCACAGCCCGCAGTCCTGCAAGCGCTTCCATAGTCACGAGAATGCCGTAGGGTTTCTTTTCATGACAGGCTCAGAGTGGTGGCGAACCGCAGTTATCTATCAGATCTATCCTCGGTCCTTTGCGGACGCCAACGGTGACGGGATGGGCGATCTAACCGGCATCACCAATCGTCTCCCTGCTCTCCGGGCTCTCGGGATAGACGCCATCTGGCTCTCGCCGTTCTACACTTCACCGCAGAACGACGCTGGTTACGACGTGGCCGATTATTGCGATGTCGACCCTCTCTTCGGCACGCTCGATGACTTCGACACCCTGCAGCACACGGCACACGAGCTGGGCATCCGCGTGATCGTTGACCTTGTGCCAAACCACTCCTCAAGTGAGCATCCGTGGTTCAAAGCTGCCCTCGCCGCCGCCGAGGGCAGTGAGGAGCGCGCGCATTACATCTTCCGTGATGGCCAGGGCGAACACGGCGACCTTCCCCCGAACAACTGGGATTCCGTCTTCGGCGGCAATGCCTGGACCCGCGTCACGAACCCGGACGGCACTCCCGGCCAGTGGTACCTGCACCTCTTCGACACCACACAACCCGACTTCGACTGGGACAACGAATGGGTGAAGGCGCAATTCCGCGATGTACTCCGGTTCTGGCTCGACCGCGGGGCGGACGGTTTTCGGGTGGACGTCGCGCACGGCATGATCAAAGCGACCGGTCTTCCCGACTACACGCCTCCGGTCGCGGGCGGCAGCATGGGCGGTGCCTCGACGGAGGGGTCAGGCATCATCACCGAGTGGCCCGAAACCGCGCCCTACTGGGCCCAGAACGGTGTACACGAGATCTACCGCGACTGGCGCCTCATCCTCGACGAGTACCCGGGCGACCGCATCCTCGCGGCCGAGGCCTGGGTCGATCCGCTCAGCCACGTCGCCGAGTGGGTGCGCCCCGACGAGATGCACCAGGCCTTCAACTTCGCCTACCTCGAGACGGCTTGGGCCGGCCCGGCCCTCCGCCGCGTCATCGACGATTCCCTCGCTGCGTTCGGCGCAGTTGGTGCCCCGAGCACCTGGGTGCTCTCCAACCACGACGTCGTGCGCCACGCCTCCCGGCTCGCGCTCAACCACGAGAACCTGCAGGGCCACGGTATCGGGCCGACGACGCCCGACCTGCCCGACAGCGTGATCGGCCTGCACCGGGCCCGGGCCGCCTCGGCGCTCATGCTCGCACTGCCCGGCTCCAGCTACCTCTACCAGGGCGAGGAACTGGGTCTACCCGAGGTCATCCACCTGCCCGACTCCGCACGCGAAGACCCCACCTGGTTTCGCACCAACGGAGAGCGCTACGGCCGTGACGGATGCCGCGTGCCGCTCCCCTGGGAAGCCGCCGCTCCCTCCTACGGCTTCGGCCCCTCGGCCGAGAGCTGGCTGCCGCAGCCGGACGAGTGGGCGGGCCTCGCCCGCGACGCGCAGGTCGGCGTCGCCGGCTCCACCCTCGAGTTGTACACGCTGGCCCTGGGCCTGCGCCGGGAGCACGCCCTCGGGCTGGGCTCGGTGGAGTGGCTGGACGGCCACGCTGACGAGATCGTGGCGCTGCGCAACGGCGCGGTGACGGTCGTCGCGAACACGGGCGCGGCATCCGTTCCTCTGCCTGCCGGCGAACTCCTCCTCGCCAGCGGCCCGCTGCCCGGCAACACGCTCCCCGGCGACACCACCGTCTGGCTGCGCGTCTAGCCCCCCACCCCAGGGTCGTTTGCCCAAACGAATTCGACGGAGATTCTGCCCGAAACGGCCAGTTTAGAGCTCAAAACCCAGTTCTAGAGCAAAATCTCCGTCGAATTCGTTCGGGGCACGGGGCAGAACGGCGCTCGAAGGCGACGGATGCCGCGTGCTCCGGCGACGCGATCAGTGACCCCGCAGCGCCGCCATGGGACAATCGAAGGGCGTCGCCTGAACGGGGAGCGCATAGAAGGAGTAGCAGTGACCGGCACGGGGATCGACAGCGGAACCGAACACGGAACCGAACCGGGACCCGGCACCGACACCGACACCGACACCAAAGCCGACCAGGCGGCCCCGACGCGCGGGGATCTCGCCGAACTTCGCGAGCTCACGACAGAACTGACCCGGTTCATGCTGGCATACAAGTTCGCGACCGACGAGATGATGACGAAGATCAACATCTTGAAGGAGGAGTTCGCCTCCATCCACGACTACAGCCCGATCGAGCACGTCAACTCTCGGCTAAAGACGCCCGACGGGATCCTGAAGAAGGCCGTCCGCAAGGGCTGCCCGCTCGTCCTCGACGACATTCGCGCCCAGATCCAAGACATCGCCGGCATCCGCATCACCTGCAGCTTCATCTCGGACACGTACCGCATTCTCGACATGCTCACCAGCCAACTCGACGTCACGGTGCTCGAGGTCAAGGACTACATCACCGCCCCGAAGCCGAACGGTTACAAGAGCCTGCACCTGATCGTCGACATCCCCGTCTTCCTGTCCGACCGGGTCGACGAGGTCACGGTCGAGATCCAGATCCGAACGGTCGCGATGGACTTCTGGGCGAGTCTCGAGCACAAGATCTATTACAAGTACCACGGGGCGGTTCCGGTGGATCTGGTGGGCGACCTCAAGCAGGCGGCGGATGCCGCCAATCGCCTCGACCTGAAAATGGAGGGCCTGCACGACCAGGTCCTGGCCATGGAGCCCGACGGCAGCGGAGAGACCCACCTGCTCGAGATCGCCGGGCTGTCGCAGCTGGCGCTGCCAGAGGGCCTCCTCGCGGCCATCGGCCGCGCCCGGACCGCCGAGTCCCCGCCCGAGTCCGCGCCAGTGACCGAGCCTGAGGACGAGACCAAGGCCGAGGCGGCCGGCTAGTCCCAGCTGGCCCGTGTCGGGGTCGAACTAGTTCGTGTTGGCGTACAGCCAGACGAGCGGGTTGACCTTGGTGCCGTCCTTGCCGCCGACGCGGATCTCGAAGTGCAGGTGCGGGCCGGTGGACATTCCGGTGTCGCCGACCTGGCCGATGACCTGGCCGACCGTGATGACGTCGCCGGTCTTGAAGAGCATCGAGCCGTGGATCATGTGCGCGTAGACACTGGAGACGAGCTCGCCGTCGATCATGTGGTCGATGATCATGTGCACGCCGAGGCTGCCTTCGCCGTCTTGGGCGTAGCGCACGACGCCGTCGGCGATCGACTGGATCGGCGCGCCCAGGCCCGGGTTGAAGTCCTGACCGCCGTGGTTGGAGGAGCAGCCCGCACAGTCGCGGAAGCCGAACTCGTCACCGATGTGCACGCCCACCGAGAAGGGCCATTGCACGGTGCCGTTCGGGTTGTTCGTGAAGGTCGCTTCCATCCGGATGCCGCTGGCCGCTGCGACCTCGGCGATGGTCTTCGACTCGTAGCCGTCACGCTCGACCGAGATGGTGTCCGCTCCGCCGGTCATGGAGAGCGTCTGGGCGGGTTCGCCCTGGGCGCTCAGCTTCGCGTTGTAGGCGGCGGCCTGCACATCGGCAGAGGACAGCAGCGCCTCGGCCGGCAGGGAGGTGGCCACGGCCATCAGGGCGACGAAGGCCATGGCGACCATCGTGACGCCCGTCGTGGCGAACTTGCGCACCCGATTGGCGGGGGCCGTCGCGGTGGTGCGGGGCTGGGGTGCCGGCGCGGTGGCGGCGGCCGGGTGAACGGCGGGCGCCAGGCGCTCCCGGGCCGATGCGCGGCGAAGGCGGGAGGCGGGCTGTTCCGCGCGCCGCTGCGCCCGGGTGGGGAAGGGGATCTCCGTGGACGTCGTGACGGCGGAGATGGCCGTCTGCAGCCGGTCCACGTCGGAGACCGGAGCGTCGGCGGCGGCCGGCGCGGCGATCAGGCGGTCCGAGTCAGCGATCGTCACGGACTCGAATTCGGGTTCAGCGAGGCTCGCGGCGACCAGAAGGTCGGGGTCCGGCGTCGACGGCCCGGCACCAGCGGGATCGGCGGCGGTCGGTGCGTCGGTGACCGCGGAGCCTGGAATGTCCAGCACCGGGACGGACATCCGCTCGCGCTCGCGCAGTTCGCGACGCGTGAGGGGCTTCGTTTCAGGGTCACTCACACCCGGCACCGAGGCAGCCGAGCTAGAGGAGTGAGGGAGCAAAGGATCGGTTCTTTCGGCGCATTGGACAGAAGAAGATAGTCGTCTTGGCCTCAACCAAAGTAACGAATTAGTACAGGCTACCGCCCGGAGGCCGGTTATCCCTACTCTTCGAAGCAGAATGACACCCGAAAAAGGGGCACTGCCTCCGTTTCCGGCGATCTCCCCGGGCCGCCACGAGCACGTCGGTCACCGGTGTTTCCGCGGCATCCGTCTCGTTCGAAGCGGTTCAGTCGCCTACGCTTGCGCGTCGGCCATGAAGTCATCGAAAAGTTTGGCCAGAAGGGGTTGGCAGACCCGATAAAGGTCGGGAGCCCCGGCAATGAGCAGGCCCATACCCTCACGGTCGGCTCCGAAGCCACCGACTCGAGCGCCGGCCTCGCGCGCCACCAGCGCGCCGGCCGCGTGGTCCCAGGGGCTCAGCCCGCGCTCGTAATAGAGGTTCAACCGCCCGGCGGCAACCGAACACAAGTCGAGTGCGGCCGACCCGATGCGACGGATGTCCCGTACCTCGCCGATCAGGCCCCGCACGACGTCCGCCTGCCGCTCTCTTTCGGCCGCGCGATAGGAGAAACCGGTGCCCAGCAACGCCAGCGACAGCGGCACGTCCGTCGGCACCTGCAGCCGGCGGACGCCCAGCCGTGCCCCGTCACCTGCTGCCGCGGTGAACAGCTCGTCACCGGTCGGGTTGTAGACGGCGCCGGCCAGCGTGGTCCAGGTGGCCGGATCGGGGTCACCCTCGACGACGGCGATACTGACCGCCCAGGCCGGAAAACCGTAGAGGTAATTGACGGTGCCGTCGATCGGGTCCACGACCCAGGTCAGGCCGGATGTGCCGCGGGTGGCCGCCGACTCCTCGCCGAAGAAACCGTCATCGGGCCGGGCGTCGGCCAGGAGAGCCCGAATCAGCGACTCGGTTTCCCGGTCGGCCAGGGTCACGACGTCCTCCGGGGAGGACTTCGACGCGGCGACCTGCACCCCGACAGTTCTCCGCCGGGCAGCCATTTGCCCCGCGGCGAGCGCGGTGTCCTGGGCGAGGCAAAGCAATCCGGCTGAGGCACGTGTGGTCATGGTGCAACGCGAAATGATGCGGAAGAGAGAGTGGCAAGTGAGGGATTCGAACCCCCGAAGTCTAAGACGGCTGATTTACAGTCAGATCCCTTTGGCCACTTGGGTAACTTGCCAGTACGCACCCGACCATATGCAAAACACGTGACCGGAGACGCTCAGTCAGAATACAAGGTTTTGGTCCCCAGTGAGAAATCGGCACGTCCGGTACCTATCGGACGGTGGATATGATCGGAGATGACTCAACTTCATTCCCGATAGGAACCTCATGGTAGGCATCGATGACGTCGCCCGCCACGCGGGCGTCTCTACCGCCACTGTTTCGCGCGCACTCAGCGGCAACGGCCATGTATCCCCTGCCACCCGTTTAAAGGTCGAAGCATCCGCCGGGGAACTCGGCTACGTCGTCTCGTCCACGGCATCGAGTCTCGCCTCCGGCCGGATGAAGAACATCGGTGTCGTCGTTCCGTTCCTTGACCGCTGGTTCTTCTCCAGCGTTGTCGAGGGTGCGCAGAAATCCCTCTTGAAGAACGGCTTTGACCTCACCCTGTTCAGCCTGACCGGCGGCGGAGGCGAGCGCCGCATCGTGTTCAACCATTTCCTGCTGCGTCAGAGAGTGGATGCTGTCATCGCGATTTCGCTCGAACTGACCACGACCGAAGTCGCCACCCTGCACGCACTCGACAAGCCGCTGGTCGGCGTCGGCGGCCCGATCGAGGGTGTTCGCACGCTCACGATCGACGATGTTGCCGTGGCCAGGCTCGCCACGGAACATCTCCTCTCCCTGGGCCACACACGGATCGCACACATCGGCGGAAATGAGGACGTCGACCGGGACTTCCATCTTCCCACCAACCGCCGGGTCGGCTATGAGTTAGCCCTGACGGCAGCCGGAATCACTCCGGCTGCCGAATTGTTCAGGCCTGCGGACTTCACGATGAAAAGCGGCTACCAAGCGGCCATTCAACTTCTTGGCAACCCGCGCGGTCGGCCGAGCGCCGTATTCGCCGGCTCAGACGAGATGGCGATCGGAGTCATCCTTGCGGCACGGGACCTCGGCCTCGTCGTGCCACGGGACGTGTCCGTGATCGGAATCGATGACCACGAACTCGCGGACTTCTTCGGCCTCACCACGATCGCCCAGTTTCCGCAGGGGCAGGGCGAGAAGGCCGTCGAGATCCTGCTGGACCGGCTGCGTCCGGGCCAGAACCAGCTCTCGTCCCTGAACACCCCCATGCCATTCGAGCTCCTCGTGCGCTCCAGCACTGCCCGGCCGGGCGAATAGGCACCCACTGGGTACTATTGCAGGCATGGCAGACTCAACGTTCGACATCGTCAGCAAGGTAGACCCGATGGAGGTCGACAACGCCCTCAACCAGGCGCACAAAGAGGTCGCACAGCGCTACGATTTCAAGAATGTCGGCGCCTCGATCGAGATGAGCGGCGAAAAGGTGCTCCTGAAGGCCAACTCCGAGGAGCGCGTCAAGGCTATCCTCGAGGTCTTCGAATCCAAGCTGATCAAGCGCGGCATCTCCCTGCGCAGCCTGGACGCTGGTAATCCCTTCGCCTCGGGCAAGGAGTTTCGGATCGAGGCCTCGATGAAGGCAGGGATCGACCAGGAAAATGCGAAGAAGATCAATAAGATCATCCGCGACGAGGGCCCCAAGGGCGTCAAGAGCCAGATCCAGGGCGACGAGCTGCGGGTCAGCTCGAAGAGCCGCGACGACCTGCAGGCCACCATGGCCCTGCTCAAGGGCAAAGACCTCGACGTGGCCCTGCAGTTCGTCAATTTCCGCTAGGCCCACGCCTGCATTCACCAATTCGACGGAGATTTTGCCGATTTCGCCGCGGAAGTGCCTCAAAGCGTGCTTTTACAGCAGAATCCCCGTCGAATTCGTTAGGGGCGCGTTCGGCTCCGGCGAGGTTCAGGAGAACGCTTCGATCATGCTCAGCACGGCTGGGGTGAGCAGCACGATGAACAGCACCGGCAGAATGCAGAAGATGAGTGGGAAGAGCACCTTGACCGGGATCTTCATCGCCTTCTCTTCGGCGCGCTGACGGCGGCGCAGGCGCATTTCCCCGGCCTGCACCCGGAGCACGTCCGCGATCGCGATGCCGTAGGTGTCGGCCTGGATGACCGACCGGGTGAACCGGCGCAGGTCCGATGACGAGGTGCGGTCGCCGAGCGCCTGATAGGCGTGCGTTCGGGTGCGGCCGATGCTCATGTCCTGCAGGGTGCGGATGAATTCCTCCGCGAGCGGCCCCTTGCCGTTCGTCGCCGCCTTGGCCATGGCGGCCTCGAAGCCGAGGCCGGCCTCCACGGCGATCGTCATCTGGTCAAGGGTGTCGGCCAGGGCGTTCTGGATCTTCTCCTGCCGTTCCTGCCCGCGGCTGATCAGGAGAAGGTCGGGCACGAAGAAGCACAGAACCACAAGGAGCGCACCGAGCACGAATCGCGTCGGGACCGGGTCCCCGCTGATCCACAGGAGCGCCAGGAGCGCACCGGCCGTGCCCGCGAGCGGCTTGGCGATGAGGATCTTGTCGATGGTCCAGGCCGGGGGCCGACCGGCGAGCGCCAGCCTGCGGTCGAGCATCCCGAGGTACCCTCGGGGAGCCAGTTCGCGCATCGTTCGACCCCGTCTGACGCGCGTTGCGGTCGTCCCGACGAGGTTTAGACCTGCATCCCCGAGGTCGGTGATCGGCTTGCCAGCGCGACCGCCGACGAGGATGCCGACCAGGACCGCGAATCCGCCGGCAACGGCCAGCGAGGCAAGCATTGCGATGAGTGAAGGCACTGGATTCTCCTAGAACTTGACCTTGACGACGGCCATCATCCACAATGAGCCGGCGACGAGCAGGATGGCGGCGACGACCAGGGCGGCGATGCCCCAGATGCTGCCGAAGAAGCCGGCGAAGTAGTTCGGCTGCGTCAGCAGCAGAAACGTGAACACCCCGATCGGCAAGAGGATCAGCACCCAGGCTGACATCTTTCCCTCGGCGGCGAGCGACTTCACCTGGCGACGGATCTCGTTGCGTTCCCGGATGGTGTGGCCCACCCGGTCGAGCACCTCGGACAGGTTGCCGCCGACCTCACGGTTGACGGCGATCGCCTGCGCCACCCACTGGAAGTCCTCGCTCCGCATCCGGGTGGCGGTGTTGTCGAGCGCATCACCGAGGTCCCGGCCGATGCGAGTCTCATTCACGACCCGAGCCAACTCGTCCGCCGACGGCGACGGCGTCTCCTGGGAGGCCGCGTCCACCGCCCGCAGCAGGCTGTGACCGGCCCGCAGGCCGCCGGCCAGAAGCGCAAGGGTTTCGTCGAGCTGTTCCGCGAACTTTGCGCGACGCTGCCCAGCCCGCACGTGAAGAAACGCCTTCGCGCCGATCGGGCCGAGCGCCGCGAAGGTCGCCAGGAGCGGTATCGCCCAGAAGGTGCCGTTTCCCAAGAGCAGGCCGGTCAGGGCCAGCACGGTCGACGTCGAGAGCACCATGAGCACGAAGCCGGACGGCTGCATCCGGATGCTGGCCTGTTCCAGTTCCTCCGCGGTGAACGGCGCGCGGCCGCGACGAAGGATCGCCCCCTCGATGGCCTCGACCGTGCGGTCGGTCACCCGGGTGAGGGTCGACGTGTCCACCGCACCCGGCGCTCGACGGCGTTCCAGCGGCACCCGGGGCCGTGGTGGTGCGATCACCAGGAAGACGATCACGAACAGGGCGATCAGCGCGGCGGCGATTCCTCCGTAGAGGGCCAGCTCATTCATCTCTGGCTCCGGGTGACGAGGTTGGCCTGGAACACGCTCGGGGACAACGGAATTCCGAGGTCCCGGAATTTGTCGGCGAACCGGGGCCGCACCCCGGTCGCCACCGCGTGGCCGAGCAGGCGTCCGGCCTCGTCGACGCCGGCACTGTAGTCGAAGACGAAGGCGTCCTGCAGGGTGACGATGTCACCCTCCATGCCTTGGACCTCCGTCACGTGCGTGACCCGACGGGTGCCGTCCTTGAGTCTGGTGATCTGGATGATCACATCGATCGCCGACGAGATCTGCTCTCGGATGGCGCGCAGCGGCAGGTCCATTCCGGCCATCAGCACGAGGGTTTCGAGCCGGGCGATCGCGTCGCGCGGCGAGTTCGAGTGAACGGTCGAGATCGATCCCTCGTGCCCGGTGTTCATCGCCTGCAGCATGTCCAGGCTCTCGCCACCGCGGCACTCGCCGATCACGATTCGGTCCGGCCGCATCCGGAGGGAGTTGCGCACGAGGTCACGGATGGTGACCTCGCCTTTACCCTCGATGTTGGCCGGCCGGGATTCCAGCCGGATCACATGGTCCTGCTGCAGCTGCAGCTCCACCGCGTCCTCGATGGTGATGATGCGCTCATTGGAGGGGATATAGGCGGAGAGCACGTTGAGCAGCGTCGTCTTCCCGGTTCCGGTGCCACCGGAGACGATGATGTTGAGTTTGGCCTTCACGCAGGCATCCAGCACCTGGGCCATCTCGGCGCTCAGCGTGCCGAAGCCGACCAGGTCGTTCACGGTGAAAGGTTCGCGCGCGAACTTGCGGATCGTGAGCGAGGAGCCGTCGACCGCGAGCGGCGGGATGATCGCGTTCACCCGCGAGCCGTCGGCGAGGCGCGCGTCCACCAGCGGCGACGACTCGTCGATGCGGCGCCCGACCTTCGACACTATGCGCTCGATCACCCGGCGCAGCTGGGCCTCGCTGGTGAAGCGGGCAGCGCTGCGGCTGAGCTGGCCGTCACGCTCGACGAAGATCTGCTCGTGGCCGTTGACCATGATCTCGGTCACGCCGACGTCGGCGAGCAGTGCCTCCAGCGGGCCGAACCCGAGCACGTCGGCACCGATCTCGGCGATCAGCCGGGTGCGCTCCTCCGGACTGAGCGGAACCTGTTCGGCGGCGACGATGCTGCCGAGTTCGGCCCTGGCATACGAGTGCAGCTGTTCCTCACTCAGGCTCGGGTCGTTCAGGCGCGTGCCGATACGGCCGAAGAGTTCCTGTGCCGCCCGTTCCTTGAGTTCTGCCAGTGGGTCAAGCGGCGGCGCCGGGATGGGCGCGGGTTCCGGAGCGGGAGCCTCTGCCTCCGGTGCAGCTGTGGCCTCGGTGGAGGGTTGAAGGGCAAAGTCCGTCACCGCCCTCGATGCAGAGAGGTTGCCGTTGCCGGTCTTCTTGTCGAGCTTGTGCAGTGGACCATCGCGGCGTGCCGCCTCCACTCGGTCGGTCAGTTTCATGCGACAACCACCCTTCGATGCAAGCGACCGCGTTTGAGTGACGCGCTGGGGTCGAATCGGCGCACCAAGTCCGTGAGGGCAGCCGACGCTGGATTTTTCTTTCCGTTCTGGAGCAGCGGAATGCCACGATTCGTGGACAGCGTCACCAGGCTCGATCGGGGAACGGCGACGTCCACCGGCACACCGATCGTTGCCTCGACGTCCTTCACGCTCAGCCCGCTCACCCGGTCGGCGAAGTTCAACACGACATGACGGGCCGGCGGCATGATGCCGATGGTGGCGAGAACGGCGAGCTCCTTGCGCAGGCCGCGCGCACCCGGCACGGACATGTCGCAGAGGAATACGGCGTCTGTGGCAGCCTCGAGGGCGGCCAACGCGTGTTCACCCAGGCCGGGCGCCGTGTCGATGATCACGAACCGAAAGATCCCGGCGAGTTGGCGAATCAGGTGACCGAGCTGCTCGCCGGTGACCCGGTCCCCGTCGGCCGGCGACTCCGCGCCGCACACGACGTAGTAGCCGTCCGGATGCGGGGTGAGGTAGGCCTTGAGCACCATGGCGTCGTTGGCCGCGACGGCGGTGACGGCATCGGGCAGGAAGCGTCCGGGTGTCAGCGACAGGGCCATGGCCACGTCCCCGAACTGCACATCGGCGTCGACGAGCACCACCGACAGCGGGGCGAGCTTGGCGAGGCCGACGGCCAGGTTGGTCGCGATCGTCGTCTTGCCGACACCGCCCTTGGCGGCCACCACCGCGATGGTCTGGCGCGGGATGACCTCCGGCTCCGGAGTCTCCTCGGTCGTGGGCGGATCGAGGGTGGGGGGTTCGAGGGTGGACGGTTCCTGCTCATCGGCTGCCGACCGGTCGTCGAGTGCGGTGACATCCGCTAGCCCGATCTCGCCCGGGTTGCCATCCCGGGCTTCGTCGCCGGGTCCGACGGCCGAGGCCGTCTGCGCTACCGACTCCAGCACCCCGTCACGCCAGGGGCTCAGTCGTGGGCGGCTCATTGGAACACGACGCTTCCGTCGACGACCGCTGAACCGGTCTCATCAGCCGTCTTCGGCTCGATGGTGAGCCACACGCTGCCGAATTCCTTGCCCCAAACCAACTTCTGGATATCTGCGGTCGGCCGAGCGAGAGTGACCATGACGGTCTCGGCTGCCTCGGCTGCCGCGTCCGCTCCGTCGGCAGGGGGCGTACTGGTTCCCTCGCGTACCGCGGTGACGAGCACCTTGTGGAAGACCTGCCGGCTGATTGGCGTGTCTTCGGCGCCGTCAGCGCCCTTGATGGTGGCGGAAATCACGACGCCGACGGTGTCGCCCGGCTTGATCGTGCCGCCGACCACCCGCTCGACGGGAAGGGCGATGCTGACCGCCTGCATTCCCTCCGGCAGTGCGACGTCTCCGCTGGCCGCCCGCGTGGCGGGCGTCACCCAGCGAGACTCGAGCAGCTGCTCGCCGGGCATCAGTGCGGTGTCCGCCACCAGGCCCTCCAGGTCGCTCAGCTTCGTCACCCGGCCCGGCACCGCGGCGAGGGCCGGGATCTGCTTCGCGGTGATGAGGTCGGTGATCGCGCTCGCCTCGGTGCCGGCTGGGATCTCATCGGCGACCAGGTAGACCGATACGAACTCGGCGCCGTCGGCTGCTCGCGCGTCGGCGCTGTTCACGTAACCGGTGAGCACGACGGTGCCAACGATGGCCAGAACGATCGCGAGGATCGCGCCAATGAGTCGGGTTTTCATTGCAGCTCCTACTTGATTAGGTTGACGCTGGTTGCGTTGAGTTGAGGCCCGCCCAGTCCGAACGCCCCGTCGATGGAGACCCATTTATTGAAGTAGCCCTGGATGCCGTTCCAGTTATTGCTCTTGTCGCTTTCATCGCAGGGTTTAGGGGCCTTGGGGTCCTTGGGAGCCTTGGGAGCTGTTGGGGCTGCGGCGGGGCAGAGCGGGGCCAGTGGATCGAGGACCTTGGTGGACGGGAAGTTCCAGCCGGTGATGGTGAACCCGGCAAAGGCGAAGATGCGATACTCGGCGTTGGTTCCCGTGCCACGAACGCGGTCATAGATCGGCACCAGCACCGTCGTGCCCTTGAGGCTTTCCAGCTTCGACTTGCAGTCGGTGTTCACACTCCCGCCGGCGTCGCTGCCCACCCAGAGCTGCCCGGCCGCGTCAAGGTTGAGACTCAAGTTGACGATCGCCACGCAGGCGTTGGCGTTGTCAAGCCAACCAAATCCCCCGGGGATGACTTCCGCTGAGGGAGCGTGCTTGCAGATCTTGTTGGTGTCGGTGCGGATGGTCACATGTTTGCCCGACGCCGCCAACGACTCCTGAAACTCGCACCAGGACAGCGCGAGCGCGAGCACGGGGCCGGACCCCGGGCCGCCCCACTGCGCCGTGGCGGTCGCGCCCACGGTCGTAGGGTCGATGCCGATGAACCGGGCGAAGGGGTGACTGATGGCCCCTGCATTGGTGCCGGCGACGCGGGTGCTGTCGGAGACCGTCACGGTCTTGTTAGCCATGCTGATGCTCGGTGCCAGCACGTTGGCGGCGCCGTCATTCGCGTTGTCGTTGGTGAAGCGCGCGGCGGCGCCGGCCGGATCGGTGCAGACACCGTCCTGGCAATCGCGGGCGATGGCGAGGGCAGCGGCATCCGCGCCGTTCTGAAGCTGTGCGCGCTCCGCGTAGAGGGCCCCGACATCGACTGCAATCGCCACGAACCCCAGCAGAGGCACGAGCAGGATACCGACCATCACAGCGCTCGCACCGCGCTCGGAACGAAGCCCACGATTCAACCACCGCATAGCATGACTCCTTTGCCGGTCAGGGGAAGCGTGGTGCCGAAATAACCGGTCAGAAGTGACACGCTGTAGGTGATGGTGACCGTGACGGCCTGGTTGGCGGCACACGCCGCGGGCGTGATCGAGATCTGGCCGCCCGACATGCTCGGGCTGATTGACGGGGCGGCGGCGATGGCCGCGGCCTTAGCCGTCGACTGACTGTCGTGAATCGCCATGTTCCTGGCGCCCTCGCGGGCCGCATTGGACAGCGAAATCTGAATGTTGTAGAGCCGGCTGAACTCGATGAGGCCGAGCACCAGCAGCAGGAGAATGGGCAGCACGAGCGCGAACTCCACGGCGGCAGCGCCGCGTTCGCCTCGTCGATGGAGGAAACGCATCATTTGGTGGCCCCTTCGGGTAGGCCTGGCGTTGCGGGTGAAAGTCGGGGGTGAGTGCGGGCGGCGGCGGCTCGCCTTGGCAAGCCGCCGCCGGCGCACGGGGTTCTGGCGGTCAGTCTCCGCCGGGCTCGCGTCGGTTAGCCGGGGGTGCCGCCGAGGTCGACCGCAACGCCATTGAACATCCCCGTCAGGGCGAGGCCGATTGCGCCGACAGCGCCGATGATGACGACGGCGATGAGCGAGACCATGAGGCCGTACTCCACTGCGGTGGCGCCCTCTTCGTCGGTGCGCAGGCTGTTCATGAGGGCCTGAATTTTGGTGTAGAACTTCATCTCGGGTTTTCCGTTCTGTGTGGGCCGGCCAGGTCGGCCGAGCGAATGACCACAAGCTACGTTCGTCGAGAAAACCTCACTACGCCCCAAAAAGGGGGGTCCCTGTCGTAGGGGTAGCTGAATGAGCGCTAGATGAAATCCGAAAGCGGCATGACAATGACTCGCGACGTGGGCTTGTCGCGAGCGAGGCCGTCATTCGGGTTCGGGCCGGTCAGTTCGAGTGGCTCAGGGAATCGCGCGGGAGGTGTCTCCGGGCGCGCCGCGGGCAGGAAGATTCGGGTACACAGGTACTCCTCGGGTGAAGCGAACTCGCCGTAGGGTCGGTGACAGCGTCACCGTAGCCCCGTTTCAGCGAACGTCCTGGCCCCCGCCGGGGGGGAAAATTCAGGCAAACAGCACGCCCAGGAAGGCCCCGGCGAGCATGGACGGCCCGAACGGGATGGAGCCCCGCAGGGTCACCCGGCGAAGCGTCAGGGCAACCAACGAGACCAGGCCGCCGATCAGGAAGGCGCCGAAAGCACCGACGAGAAACGGGGTCCAGCCCAGGTAGCCGAGCGCAAGGCCGATCACGGCGGCCAGCTTCACGTCGCCCATGCCAATGCCGCCGGGCGAGATCAGGGCGAGCACGAGATAGAACGCGAACAGCGCGGCACCCCCAAGGAAGGCCCCGAGCAGGGCCTGCCAGGCCCCGGCTGCCGCCGCCGCGAGCGTCAACAGTATCGGCAGCACGATCAGCGAGGGGTAGACCAACGCGTTCGGCAGACGCTTCTCGTTGATGTCGACGACGCTGAGCACCACGGCAATCAGTGCCAGGTACAGATACGCCGGCAGCTCCCACCCGACCCCGAACTCCCACACGACCAGGGCGACCAGCAGGCCGGTCGACACGGTCACCGCGGCACGCACCGGCCAGGCGAAGCGGCGGCGGATGCGCAGCATCCGTTCGGCAATCCCGGTCAGGAAAACCCCGAGTGCGGCGCCGACCAGACCGGCGACAATCGACAGCCAGGGCGCCACGCGCGTCTACCTCACGCCGCGGGAAATCGTGACCATCTCGTCGCGGGGAACGACCTTGACCCGCACGCGACCCTCGTCGGAGCCGAGCGCGAGCTCGTGCTGATCGAGCCGGTGCCAGCCGTCGAGGTTCGTGTATTGCACCCCTCGCTCGTCGAGCAGGTCCACGATGCTCTGCTCCGAGGGCGAATCCGGGCGCCACCAGTTGCCGAGGTCGTTGATCAGGTGCCGCACGGTCTCCATGGCGTCGGACTTCGTGTGCCCGATCAGCCCGACCGGTCCGCGTTTGATCCACCCGGTCGCGTAGACGCCGTACAGCTGCGTGTTGGCGCTCTTCGATCCGAACGATGGGTCGCCCTTCCAGAGAACCTGCCCCTCCCGGTTGGGGATCACGCCGTGCTTCCTGTCGAAGGGAACGCCCGGCAGCGGCGACCCGAAGTAACCCACGGCGCGGTAGACGGCCTGGATCGGGAGCTGGCGGATCTCGCCGGTGCCGACGACGCCGCCCTGCCCGTCGGGGGTGGTGCGTTCGTAACGGATGGCGCCGACCCGGCCCTCGCCGTCGTTGACGATCTCTACGGGCTTGGCGAAGAAGTGCAGGTGCAGGCGGCGGCTGGCCGTGCCGGCCGGGCGCTCCCGCCACTTGTTCAAAACCTTGTCGATCACGAAGACCTGCTTGTTGCTGGCCACGGCGTCCCGCGCGGCATCGTCGTAGTCGAAGTCCTCGTCGTAGAGGACGATGTCCACATCGGGCAGGTCGCCGAGTTCCCGCAGCTCCAGCGGGGTGAACTTCACGGAGGTCGGTCCACGGCGGCCGAACACGTGCACATCCGTCACCGGCGATGCCTTGAGTCCCTCGTAGACGTTCGTCGGAATCTCGGTGCTCAGCAGGTCGTCGGCGTGCTTGGCGAGCATACGTGCGACGTCGAGCGCCACGTTGCCGTTGCCGATGACGGCAACCTCCTGGCTCTCCAGCGGCCAGGAGCGCGGCACGTCGGGGTGCCCGTCGAACCAGCTCACGAACCGGGCGGCCCCGTAGGACCCGTCCAGGTCGATGCCCGGGATGTCCAGGTCGGCGTCGCGCACGGCCCCGGTCGCGAAGATGACGGCGTTGTAGTGCTTCTTCAGATCGTCGAGGGTGATGTCGATACCGAACCGCACGTTGCCGAAGACGCGGATGTCGCCGCGGTCGAGCACATCGCGCAGGGCCGTGATGATGCCCTTGATCCGGGGGTGGTCCGGGGCGACGCCGTAGCGCACAAGCCCGTAGGGTGCCGGCAGGTGGTCGAACAGGTCGATCGAAACCTCGAAGTTCCGTTCCGCCTTGAGCAAGATGTCGGCGGCGTAGATACCCGCAGGTCCCGCGCCGACAATGGCCAATCGCAACTTGGTCATGGAAGCCTTTCTAGCTTGATCGTCTAACTGGATCGTTCAACGATCGTGTCGGCGAAACGGGTGAGGGCCTTCTTGACCGAGCCGTCCGGCAGCGGGGCGAGGGCTTCGACCGCGTCATGCGCCCAGCCGTGCGCCTCGGCGAGGGTCTGCCCGGTCACGTCGTGCTCGCGCAGCGCGGTGATCGCGGAGTCCGCCGCAGCGGTCGCGACGCCGTTGCTGGCCATCACGTCGCGTTCGAGGCGTTCGAGCAGGGCGGCGGCGTCGGCGTCGTGCGGGGCGCGCTCGCGCAGGCGCAGCAGCGGGAGGGTGGCCACCCCGGCGCGCAGGTCGGTGCCGGGCACCTTGCCGGTCTCCTCCGGCTGCGGGGAGAGATCGAGCACATCGTCGATGAGTTGGAAGGCGACGCCGATCTTCTCGCCGAACGCGATCACCGGCTTTTCGAACTCGGAGGGGGCGTCGGAGAAGATGATGCCCGCCTGGGCGGCCGCCGCGATCAGCGACCCGGTCTTGTCGGCGAGCACCTGGATGTAGTGCTCCACGGGGTCCTGGCCGGGCTGCGCACCGACGGTCTCGTGTAGTTGGCCGAGCACGAGGCGCTCGAAGGTGTCGGCCTGCAAACGGATGGCCCGTTCGCCCAGCCGTGCCATCAGCTGGTTGGCGCGGGCGAAGAGCAGATCCCCGGTCAGGATCGCCACCGAGTTGCCCCACACGGTCTGCGCGCTCGGCACCCCGCGGCGTTTGTCCGAGTCGTCCATCACATCGTCGTGGTAGAGCGAGGCCAGGTGGGTGATCTCGATCGCGGTGGCCGCGGTGATGACGTCCGCGTGGTTGCCGCTGCCGAGGTGGGCGGTGAGTAGCGCCAGCATGGGGCGCACGCGCTTGCCGCCCGCGTTGAGCAGGTAGCGGCTGGTGACGTTCGCGATCTCGTCGGCAAAGGTCACTTCGGCGAGCAGACTGGCCTCGACCTGGTCGATTCCCCCGTCGATGCCCGCGGCGAGGCCACGGTCCTGGGCGGTCGAGAAAATGCGATCGCTGAGGCCGAGCTGGCTCGTCACGGATGAGCCGCGACGGAACAGGGGCATGCTCGGTTTCACTCTGTCAGCCTAACGATCGGATCTGGGAGGATTCAAGACGGTGCGTTTGACGCATCCGTCGGCTTGATGCCGCGATGCAGTGCCACGATACCCAAGGTCAGGTTGCGGTAGGCGACGGCGTCGAAGCCCGCCTCCCGCAGCCAGGCACTGAGGGTCTGCTGATTCGGCCAGGCCGCGATCGACTCGCCCAGATAGTCGTACGCCTCCGCGTTGGAGGACGCGAGCTTTACGATCATCGGCATCACGCGAGTGAGGTAGGCGAAGTAGCCCAGCCGGATCGGTGCGAACGGCGGCGTGGAGAACTCGCAGATCACGACGCGCCCCCCAGGCTTGGTCACCCGGTAGAACTCGGCCAGGGCCTTCTTGGGCTCGACCACGTTGCGCAGGCCGAACGAGATGGTCACGGCGTCGAACTCGTTGTCGGCGAACGGCAGCGCGGTGGCATCGGCCTGAACGAACTCGACCTGCGGATTGTCCGCGTGGCGTGAACGGCCGACCGCGATCATGCCCTCCGAGAAGTCGGCGGCCACAACGTGCGCGCCCGTCTTCGTCAGCGCGACGCTGGACGTGCCCGTTCCGGCGGCGATGTCGAGGATGCGTTCGCCGCGCCGGGGGTTCACGGCGCGGGTCGCGGCCATCCGCCACAGGGCCGCGTTCCCTACCGAGAGAACGGCATTCGTGCGGTCATAATGGGTGGAGACCTGATCGAACATGGCAGCGACCTGCTCGGGCTGCTTATTGAGGTCTGCTCTACTCACTCCCACAGTCTAGATTGCCCGCGGACACGCCGGGCTCTCCACAGCCTCTGGCATAGGCTATGCAGGTGAATGCTCAGGCTCTAACGGTTGAAACCACCCCCATCGCCGACATCCGCCAACTGATTCTTCTGCTCGACACCCGAGCACCGCTGCTCTGGATGCGGCGCAACCAGGGTCTGGCCGGCATCGGCACGGCCCTGCGGCTCGAGTTCTCCGGAGCGACCCGGCTGACGGATGCCGCCACCGCCTGGCGCGACGTCGCGGCCGCCGCCACCGTGTCCGACCCGATCGAAAGCACCGGCACGGGCCTGCTCGCTTTCGGAGCCTTCGCCTTCGACGCCTCCTCGGCCCAGACCAGCGTGCTGATCGTGCCGCAGGTCGTCATCGGGCGCGACAACGGCCGATGCTGGGTGACGCGCATCTGGCCGACCGGCACCACGCCGCCGGAGATTCCCCTGGCTCGCCGTCCTCTCGGCACCGAATACCGCATCTCCCTGCTGCCGGGCGCGCTGCCGCCCGCCGGGTACCGCGACGCGGTCGGCGAAGCCGTGTCCCGCATCGCCTCCGGAGACCTCAACAAGGTCGTGCTGGCCCGCGACTTGGTCGGGCGGCTGCCGGCGGAATCCGACCTGCGCCGCGCCGTCAGCGAGCTGGCGCTGGGCTACCCCGACTGCTGGACCTACGCGGTCGACGGCCTCGTCGGCTCCAGCCCGGAGACCCTCATCCGCGCCGACCACGGGGAGGTCAACGCCCGCGTGCTCGCCGGCACGATGTCGCGGGGCGCGGATGCCGCCTCCGACCTGGAGGCAGCCCTCCAGCTGGCCACCTCCGCCAAAGACGGCGACGAACACGCCTTCGCGGTGCAGAGCGTGCTGGCCTCGCTCCGCCCGCACACCTCTCACCTCATCACCAGCGAGATCCCGTTCACCGTGAAGCTGCCGAACCTCTGGCACCTGGCAACGGATGTCGAGGGCACCCTGAGCGACGGATCGAACTCGCTCGACCTGATCGCCGCCATGCACCCGACGGCCGCGGTCGCCGGCACGCCCACCGGGACGGCGCTCGCCCTGATCCGCGAACTCGAGCCGTTTGACCGGGGCCGTTACGCGGGCCCGGTCGGCTGGGTCGGCGCCGACGGCGACGGCGAGTGGGCAATCGCCCTGCGCTGCGCCCAGGTCAGCCCCGCCGGCAGCGTCACGGCCTACGCCGGCTGCGGCATCGTGCTGGACTCCGAGCCCGAGCGCGAGCTCGCCGAAACCCGCATGAAGTTCCGCCCCGTCGTGGAGGCCTTCGGCTGAGAAGCCTCCGCAGACTCCGCGCAGCGAGGATCCCCGCTCCGGGCGAGAGTGCCCGCTCCGCGGGCCACTCTCGACCGAACGAACACACTCAGGTCGCGGCGAGGCGGGCCTTCTCGACCTCGACGTCGAAGGTCGCGGACGGCCAGGTCAGGTCGAGACGCTGCAGGGCGTCGATCAACAGGTGCTGCACGGCCAGGCGGGCGTACCACTTCTTCTCGGCCGGCACTACGAACCAGGGCGCGGCAACGGTCGACGTGCGTTCGAGGGCGAGCTGGTACGCCTCCTGGTAGGCGGCCCACTGCATGCGTTCCTCGATGTCGCCCGGGTTGTACTTCCAGTGCTTGTCCGCGCGTTCCAGCCGCTCGGCCAGGCGCTCCTTCTGGTCGTCGGAGCCGATGTGCAACATGACCTTGACGATCGTCGTGCCGGCGTCGACGAGTTCCTGCTCGAACCGGGTGATCAGGCCGTAGCGCTCCTCGATCTCCGCCGCCGGGGCCAGCGCGCGTACGCGGCCGACCAGCACATCCTCATAGTGTGAACGGTCGAAGACCCCGATCAAGCCGGCGTCGGGCAGCCGTTTGCGCACCCGCCAGAGGAAGTCGTGGGACCGTTCCACCTCCGTGGGCGCCTTGAACGCGTACAGACGGATGCCCTGGGGGTCGACAGCGCCGACGACGTGGCGCACGATGCCGCCTTTGCCGGCCGTGTCCATGGCCTGCAGCACGAGGAGCACGCGGCGCGGGTCGCCGGACCGGCTGTTCGCGAAGAGCATCTCCTGCAGGTCCGACAGCACGCCGGCCCCGGAGGCCAGCGCTTCATCTGCGCTGTCCTTCTCCACCCCGTCGAAGCCGGGCGTCGAGGCGGGGTCCACGCCCGCGAGCCGGAACCCCGGCGTCACCCGCAGCAACGCCCTCGGTTCCCCGGCCCAGAATTCCTGCTCACTGCGTTCAGCCACGGTGCACCCTTCGTTGCAGAATCAGTGTCCCGCAGACGCCCCGGCAAACCTAGCGAACCAGCGGAACCTCGAGGATGCTCGGCCCCGCATGCGGCGCGGTCAGCGCGCGCTCGAGGTCACTTCGGGTGGCCGCCAGACCGTATGACCAGCCGTAGGCGGCGGCGAGGTTGGCGACGTCGGCCTGCTGCGGGGTGAAGAGAACCCGGTTGATGGCGTCGGCGCGGGCGGATGCCGCCACCTCCAGACCGTCGAAAATGGTGCCGCCGCCGTCGTTGCCGACGATGATCTGGAGCCGCGGCAGCGCCTCCCCCGGGGTGAGCAAGAGCGACCCGACATCGTGCAGCAGGGTGAGGTCGCCGACCACCAGGCGGGTGACGCCGGTGGACTGCGGCGTCGGACCGGTCTGGCTGGCCAGGGCGATGCCGACGGCCGTGGCGACCGTGCCGTCGATGCCGGCCAGGCCGCGGTTGGAGTGCACGGAGATCTTCTTGCCGGGAACGCGGCGGTCGGCCACCCGCACCAACCGGGAGGCACCGAAAACGAGACGGTCGTGCGGCCAGGAGGCGCGCCAGACGGCGTCCACGAGCATGGGCCGGGTGACCGGCGCGCGCATGGCGGCCAGCTCTTCGCGGGTGATTCCGCGATCACCGATCGGGATCGATTCGCGGGCGGCTCCCGCGGCCAACAGGTGCCGGCTGGACATCACCCAGCGGCCCAGCCATTCCCGCCCCTCGGGGCTGCCGGCCGCTGCGATGGCCACGGCGTCTGGGGCGGCGGCACGGGCGAATACGCGCACCCGGTGTCCGGGGTTGAACCATTCGGTGCCGGTGGGAGCCACCACAATCGTCTCCACACCCTCGCGGACGATCATGGCAGGCACCTCACGGCTGAGCGTCGGGTGACCGAACACGACAGCGCGCTCGACCCGCCCGCCGAGGTCGGAGGCCAGCAGCAACTCGCGGTAGGCGGAGACGAGGTTCGGGCCGAACCGGGCGCCGCTGCACACCTCGGCCAGCAGCGGCCAGCCGCCGGTACGCGCGAATTCCTCGGCCTCGGGGCCGGCGCCCGTGCCGGCGATGACCACGGTACGCGGTCCGCCCGTGACCGGGAAGACCGGTTCGGTCGGGGAAGCGTCCACGACGGGCGCGGCGAGCACCGCGGCCGACTCGGCGAGTCCGACCGGGCCGGAGATCGCTTCGGGAGTCAGCGCCACCGGCGCCGACAGCGGCTCCCGGAACGCCAGGTTGAGCTGCACCGGGCCCGGATCGAGCGAGGTGGCGCCGGTGGCGGCATCCGTCGCCTGTCTGGCCAGGGCAATGGCGTCGGCGTGCTCGCCGGCCGCACCCTCCGGTGCGGGCGCATCCACGCACAGGCGCGTCGCCACACCGAACAGACCGGGCTGCACGGTGGTCTGGTTCGAACGGATGCCGCGCAGCTCGCTCGGCCGGTCGGCCGTGAGCAGGATCATGGGCACCCCCGAGTGGTGCGCCTCGAGCACCGCGGGGTGGAGGTTCGCCACGGCCGTGCCCGAGGTGCAGACGACCAGCGTCGGCCGGCCAGCCTCGACGGCTAGGCCGAGAGCGAGGAAGCCCGCGCCGCGCTCGTCGAGGCGCACGTGCAGCCGGATCAGCCCGATCCGCTCCAGTTCGGCGGCGGCCAAAGCAAGGGACTGCGACCGGGCGCCCGGGCTGAGAACCAGGTCGCGCACGCCCAGACGCACGAATTCACCCAGGAGAGAGAAGCTGAAGTCTGTGGCCGGGCTACCGCTCGACGCGATGTCAGGCATCCCGCCGGCCAGGCTGATCGCCTTCGCCCGGCTCGGATTTTTTCGGCTCGAACCCGGCCTGGCCGTTCTGGCCGGCCTGACTGCCCTTACTGCCCTGACCGGTCGTGCCGGAGGTTCCTGTCGTGTCGGTGGTTCCTGCCGCACCGAGGTCCCGGGGATCCGGAGCGTCGAGGTCGGCAAGCTCCTGCTCGAGGGCACGGAGTCGTTCCTGGTCGGACGTGGCCCGGTCCAGACCCTTGAGGAAGTCGATGTCGTCGTCGGGGGCGAACGATCGCACGATCTTACCCGTGCTGGCACGGCCGCGACCGATCAGCAGCCACAGTACCGGCCCGATCACGGGAATGAGCACGATCACGAACATCCACACCCAGCGTGGTAGCCCGCGAACCCGGGATCGTTGCAGGAGCGCGCAATCCACCAACGCATAGACGGTGAGGACGACGACGACGACTCCAAGAGCGAACCACAGGCGAACCATCCCCACAGTGTATGGCTCCCACCCGTGAGATCGGTGAGTGAGCGCACAGCCCGGCGATCTAAACTGTGACCATGAATGTTGTTCCCGCCTGGGTGTCCTATTCGGTCTTCCGCGTGCTCCTGTTCGCCGTTCCGCTCGCCGTGATGCTCTTCCTCCGGATCGAGTGGTGGCTTGCCGCGATCGCCGCCGCTGTGATCGGAGCCTCGCTCTCCTTCATCTTCTTGCGAAAGCCTCGCGAGAAGGTCGCGCTGGGCCTCTACCAGGCGCGGCACCCCGATACGGAGCCGGCGCACCCCGACGCCGTGTCCGAGGATGCTGCCCTCGACCGGGCCGATGCACGGGCGGCCGATGCCGACCTACAGCGCGAACGCGAGAGCCAGTAGCAGCCCGTAGGCCAACGCCGAGACGCTGGTCAGCTTGAGGGCCAGCACCAGTTCGGTCGAGGTCGTCGCCGTCACCGTGATCAACCCGGCCGGCACCGCCAGCAGCAGCACGAAAAACGTCAGCCAGGCCAGCGGGTAGAAGACCGCGAAGAAGGCGACGATCGCGAACGCCAGCAGCAGGAACAGGCAGAACACGACGCGCGACGCCATGCTCCCGATCAGCACCGCGAGCGTGCGTTTGCCGGATGCCCGGTCCGGCTCCAGGTCGCGCAGGTTGTTGACCATCAGCACGGCCATGGCGATCAGGCCGATCCCGACGCCGCTCAGCCAGCTTTCGGTGTTCACGGTGCCGACCTGCACATACGTGGTACCGACGGTGGCCACAAGGCCGAAGAACACGAAGACGAAGACCTCGCCGAGACCGAAGTAGCCATACGGTTTGCGTCCGCCGGTGTAGAACCAGGCCGCAATGATGGCGAGGACACCCACCAGCAGCAGCCACCACTGACCGGTCAGCACCACCAGGGTGAGGCCGGCGAGCGCGGCGAGCGCGAAGAATGCGAGGGCCACCGTGAGTACGGCACGGGGCTGGGCGGATCCGCCGCCGGTCAGCCGGGCCGGGCCGATCCGGTTGGCGTCAGTGCCGCGGATACCGTCGGAATAGTCGTTGGCGTAGTTCACGCCGATCTGCAGGCACAGGGCCACGATCAGGGCGAGCACCGCTCGTACCGGATGGAAGACGCCGGGGCCGCTCACGACGATCGCCGCACCGGTGCCGAGGGCCACCGGTGCGATAGCCAGCGGGAGGGTGCGCAGGCGTGCTCCGGAGACCCAGTCTCCTGCCGTGGCCGGTCCGGTTCGCGCCGGGCCGCGGCCGGCGGGGGCGTTCCGCCGGGCCGGGTTGCCCGACCTCCCGTTCCGGGCCGCCGAAGAGGTCGCTGCCGAGGGATTCAATCGCTGTTGTGAGGGCCTGACCGGCCGCGCTCCGTGTGCCACGCCTTCATAGTACGTGCCGGTGGCTCGGTGGCTCGGTAGCTCGGCAGCTCAGAGATCGGCGAGCATCCGGCCCAGGGCAAGACGGTCGGGTTTGCCGGTGGAAAGCTGCGGGATCGACGCGACCCGCACGAGGCACGCGGGCCTGGCCGCCTTGCCCAGCACGGATGCCACGGCTTCCCCGATTCTCTCGAGGGAGTCCTCGGGGAGGCCGGCCGCACCGGGTTCCGCCGGCACGACCAGCACCGGGACCTGGCCCCACGTGACGTCGGGCCGCCCCACCGCCACGGCCTCGCCGAAGCCCGGCAGCGACCGGACGACCCGCTCGACCGCGTCGAGCGACACCTTCTCGCCGCCGGAGATGATCACGTTGTCGGCTCGCCCGAGCACGCGCACGAGGCCCGTCGCGGCATCCACCTCGCCCAGGTCACCCGTGCGGTACCAGCGTCCCCCGTGCACCTCGAGGAAGCGATCGCTGGTGCGCAGGGGGTCACCGAGGTACCCCTCGGCGAGCACGGAGCCCGCGATCTCCAGCTGCCCATCGACCACGCGCACCTCGGAGTCGCCGATCGGGGTGCCGTTGTAGACACAACCGCCGGAAGTTTCCGACGAGCCGTAGGTGGCGAACACGTGCAGGTCGAGGTCGACGGCCCGCTCGGCGAGCAGCGACGGCAGCGCCTGGCCGCCGACCAGAATGCCGTCGAAGCGGCGTAGCACGGCCAGCAGATGAGGGTCGTCTGCGGCCGCGGCGACCAGCCGGGCCAGCTGCACCGGGACCAGGGCGGTGAACCGCAGCGGTTCGGTGAGGCGCCCGGCTGAGGCGGCGAACACGGCCGGGTCGAAGTGGCCGCTCGGCAGCACGACGGGGACGGTGTCGGCCACGATCGAGCGCACGAGCACCTGCACCCCGGCGATGTAATGCACGGGCAGGGCCAGCAGCCACTGACCGGAGCCGCCGAGGCGCACGCTGGAGGCGGCGGCGCTGCTCAGCAGGGCGTCGGTGCTGAGCATCACGCGCTTGGGCACATCCGTCGATCCGGACGTCTCGATCACCACGGCCACCTGACGGGGCACGCGCAGCAGGCTCAGCCGCCCGGCGGCCTCCTGCCGGCCGGGTACCGGCAGCACGGCGTCGCCGGTGTCGGCCAGCGCGAGGCGCAACGGGGTCATCAGGTCGAGCGGGTCACGGACCGGCACCACCCTCAGCCGACGGAACATGGTCGCCTAGAACTGCCAGTCGTAGGGACCCCAGTCGGGGTCGCGCTTCTCCAGGAACGCGTCACGCCCCTCGACCGCCTCGTCGGTGCCGTAGGCCAGGCGGGTGGCCTCCCCGGCGAACACCTGCTGGCCGACCAGGCCGTCGTCCACGGCGTTGAAAGCGAATTTCAGCATCCGGATGGCGGTGGGCGACTTGGTCAGGATCGTGCGGGCCCAATCCAGCGCCTCCACCTCGAGTTCGCCGTGCGGCACCACGGCGTTCACGGCCCCTATCTCGAAGGCGCGCTGCGCGGAGTACTCGCGGGCCAGGAAGAACACTTCCCTCGCGGTCTTCTGCCCCACCTGGCGGGCGAAGTAGGCGCTGCCGTAGCCGGCGTCGAAGGAGCCGACGTCGGCATCCGTCTGCTTGAACTTGCCGTGCTCGGCGCTGGCGATGCTGAGGTCGCAGACCACATGCAGGGAGTGCCCGCCGCCGGCCGCCCAGCCGGGGATGACCGCGATGACAACCTTGGGCATGAACCGGATCAGCCGCTGCACCTCGAGGATGTGCAGTCGGCCGCCGCGTGCCGTGTCGATCCCGGACGCGGTCTCTCCCTCGGCGTACTTGTAGCCATCCCGGCCTCGGATGCGTTGGTCCCCGCCCGAGCAGAACGCCCAACCGCCGTCCTTCGGGCTGGGTCCGTTGCCGGTCAGGAGCACCACCCCGATGTGCGGGTTGACGCGCGCGTCCTCGAGGGCGGCGTGCAGTTCGTCGACGGTGTGCGGGCGGAACGCGTTCCGCACCTCGGGCCGGTTGAACGCCACCCGGGCGATCCTCCCAGTCACGTCGTGGTGGTACGTGACGTCGGTGAGGCGGTCGAAGCCCGCGACTTCCTGCCACTGGGTCGGGTCGAAGATTTCGGAAACCTGTTCGATCATGCACCCAGCCTACGCGGGCCTGCGGCGCCGGAATGCGGCTGGCCATGGGCCTCTCGGAAGCTGGTTGGCATCCCCGTTTGAGCGGCAAAGTCAAGCCCCTTGAGGCCGTCGTTTCCACCCTGTGTACTGAGTTATTGAAAAATACTCGGAGGCAGTGATGGCCGACAATGGCACACGAAAAACGATCCCCACCCCACCCGCGAGAAATATCGGGATCAACGAACTCTCCCCCACGGAATGGCGCATCAGCGACCGGATGATCGCGGACGGCTATCCGGCCGCCTTGGTCGGCTTCATCCAGCGCGTGGACGACGCCTTCGAAGTGACGGATTTCGGCCGCCCCCCGGGAGCGAGCGTACTTCTCATCCTTTGACCGCGCCACGGTCAGTCTCGCCCTCCGTCCGGCACCCAGCGGAACGGCACTGCGATGAGCACGGCCACGCAAGAGACCCAGCCCCCGGAGCGCTCAAGCTCCCGACCGCCACCGGCCGCGAATCAGCCCCCGACCCCGGCGTCAGCGTCAGCGTCAGCGTCAGCGAATTTCACCTCCGCTCCGTCGACCGCTCCCTCCCGCTACAGCACATCGACGGATGCCTTCGGCGACTACCTGCGCCGCATCGGCAGGGGCCCCTGCTCACCGCCATCGACGAGGTGACCCTCGCGCAGCGCATCGAGGTCGGGCTGTTCGCCGTCGAAAAATTGTCCCACGGAGTCGACGACCCGTCCTTGGCCCGCGAGCTGGCCTGGCTTGCCCATGACGGCCGCCGCGCGAAGAACCACTTCATCGAAGCGAATCTGCGCCTGGTGGANCGAATCTGCGCCTGGTGGACAGCATCGCCAAGCACTACTCCGGACGCGGAATGCCCATCATGGACCTCGTGCAGGACGGCAACATCGGCCTCGTCCGCGCCGTCGAAAAATACGACTTCATGACCGGCTACAAATTCTCCACCTACGCCACCTGGTGGATCCGCCAAGCCGTCCACCGCGGCATGGCCCAGCCCGAGAAGCACGCCATGCTCACCATTCGGGCTTCGGACATCGTTTTCTACATGCGCGCCCTGCCGCCGCGGGAGCGGTCGATCCTGATGTCCCGGTTCGGTCTCGACGGGAGCGCGCCCCAAACGCGGGACCAGATCGCCGTCGTTCAGGGCGTGACCCGGGAACGGGTGCGCCAGATCGAGAAGCGCGCACTGGCCCTGCTGAAGGTCCCCCGACTCGAGCGGTACCTGCGGGACTGAACCTCGGCCGTTCCCCCTGAACGGAGCGTAGCGGTGCTGGCGACTTCACGCTATCCTCGGCTAAAACTTTGATATCGGGGGATATATGGGCAAGCTCACGTACAACTCGTCTCTGACAGCAGATTTCGACGACCGGGTCCTCGCCCATATCCAGGTCGTCATCGGGGCGAAGTTGCGACGCGGCGAGTGTTTCTATTTCACGTGGCGAGACGACCCCCAGGGCGGCGACGGCCGCAGCACGATCTGGCTGCATCCCGCGATACCCCTGGCCTACAAGTATTTCGGCGGGCGCTCCCCCAGCCTCAACCGCGAATGGATCGAAGCCCTCATGCTTTCGGCCAATTCCTCCGGGGGCCTCCAGCTCGTGCCGGAACCACATTGACCCGCGACAGTATTGGTGAAGGACGAATCGTGATCCGAGTCGATATTGTCTACGGCGGCGCGGAGTACTCGTTGGGCGGCCGGTCGTTGGAGTCCATCCAGACCGAGGTTGAGACCGCGTTCCTGGCTGGGAAGCCCTACTGGCTGCGGGTGAACAGTGGCGGCGGGCGCTTCGAAGACGCCTACCTGCTGATCGCGCCGGGCATCCCCTTCGCAATTCTCAACGTCAAACCGCACAACGGCCCGGACATCGATCTCGAGGTGGACGGGGCGTTCAACCAGGACGTGCTCTGACCTGACTGGCGTTCCCCGCCTGACCGGCGTTCCCCGGGAGAGCCCCCGGCTGGCACACTGGGAACATGCTGCCACCACTTGCTGAGTTGCTCAGAACTGCCCGCGTCGTCGCCCTGCCTCTGGCGACGCGGTTTCGCGGACTCGACACCCGCGAGGCCCTGCTCGTGGAGGGACCGGAAGGCTGGGCGGAATTCTCCCCGTTCGCCGAATACGACGACGCGGAGGCTGCCACCTGGCTGCGGGCCGCCCTCGATTTCGGTTGGCAGGCCACGCCGCCCCTGCTTCGGGAACGCATCCCCGTGAACGCGACGGTGCCGGCGGTCACCGCCGACGAGGTCGCCGGCGTGCTCGCCCGGTTCCCCGGCTGCCGCACCGCCAAGGTGAAGGTCGCCGACCCCGGTCAGACCCTCGTCGACGACGTGGCACGCGTGCGCATGGTTCGCCGTGTGCTCGGGCCGGAGGGGCGCATTCGTGTCGACGCGAACGGTCTGTGGAACGTCGATGAGGCGGAGCACGCCATCCACGCCCTCAACGAGTTCGACCTCGAATACGTGGAGCAGCCCTGCGCCACCATCAAGGAACTCGCCGAGATCCGCCGCCGCACCGGCTACCTCGACGTCGGCGTCGCCGCCGACGAAAGCGTACGCCGCGCCAAGGACCCGCTGCTGGTGGCCCGCACGGGTTCGGCCGACATCCTCGTGATCAAGGCCGCGCCGCTCGGCGGAATCCGCGCCGCCCTGGCGCTGATCAACCAGACCGGGCTGCCCGCCGTGGTCTCAAGCGCCCTCGACACCTCGGTCGGCATCTCGATGGGCGCCCACCTGGCCGCCGCGATTCCGGAACTCAACTTCGACTGCGGACTCGGCACGGCGTCGCTCCTTGCCGCGGATGTCACCACCGACCCGCTGCTGCCGGTCGACGGCGGCATCCCGGTGCGTCGGGTGACCCCCGACCCGCAGCTGCTGGAGCGTTACGCAGCCGCGGACGACCGGCGTGACTGGTGGCTGGCCCGCCTGACCCGCTGCTACGCGCTACTCACCGACTGAACCAATTCGACGGAGATTCTGCGCAAGAAGAGGGTTTTCGGCCTGTTTGGCGGCGATCCGGCCGAAATCTCCGTCGAATTCGTTAGGAGCGAGGACCCCTGGTCTAGAGGCCGGAGTAGGAGTGCAGGCCCTTGAAGAAGACGTTGACGATGCCGAAGTTGAACATGACGGCGGCGAAGCCGATGATCGACAACCAGGCGGACCGTGATCCGCGCCAGCCACGGGTCGCGCGGGCGTGGATGTAGCCCGCGTAGAGGGTCCAGATGATGAATGTCCAGACCTCCTTGGTATCCCAGCCCCAGTAGCGGCCCCAGGCCTGTTCGGCCCAGATCGAGCCGGCCATGAGGGTGAAGGTCCACAGGATGAAGCCGATGATGGTGACCCGATAGGCCAGGTTCTCCAGCGTGGCCGCCGACGGCAGGGTGGCCAGGAACCGCAGCCGACCGCTCTTCGCGGACGCGAGGAGCGACTCACGCCGGAACTGGAGGAGTTGCACGGTCGAGAGGGCGAAACCGAGTGCGAAGAAGCCCGTGCCCAGCGAGGCGACGAAGACGTGAATGACCAACCAAGCCGACTGCAGGGCCGGCGGCAGGGGCGCGACCTCGACGTAGAAGCGCAGCGCCGCGATGCCGAGAAGCACCAGCACCATGCCGGTGACGAAGGTGCCGAGGAAGCGCAGGTCGGCGCGGGTCAGCACAATCAGGAACACCGAGACGATCAGCAGGGTGCCCGTCATCGCGAACTCGTACATGTTCGCCCACGGGACGCGCTCGGCGGCCACGCCGCGGAGCACCGCCGACACCAGGTGGATCAGCCACGCCAGCACGGTGAGCGAGACGCCCACCCGCAGGCTGGCCGAGCGGCCGTAGGGGGTGACCGCGTCGTTCGCGATGCGAGCGCTGATGCGGGTGAGGGTGGTGGTTCCGCCCGCCGCGCCGGCCGCTTCCGCGCGCGCAGATTCGGCCCGGCGCACCTGTGCGTCTGCCGCCGTGGCGGAGGTGACCGCCGCGGAGCGCTTGGCCAGGTCGAAGGAAAAGGCGATGAACGCGAGGGCGTAGACCGCCATGGCCGAGTAGAGGCTCAGAATGGAGAGCTCGTTGAGATTCACGATGACAGCCTATTTCTGTTCGGATGCCGGGGTGGCCGATTGGGAGGATAACAGCAGGTCCGTGTGCCGATCGGCGAGGTCGCTGACGGCGGATTCCAGGGTCGGGTCCTCGCCCCGGGCTAGACCCGCGTATTCGAGGCGCAGCGAGCCGTCCTGCTCCGGCACGGCCTTCACCCAGACCCGCCGACGTGGCACGAACAGTGACGTCAGCAGGCCGAGCAGGGCCAGAACGGCGAAGGACAGCACCCAGAGCTGGGTGGGGTCGTGGTGGATGTCGAACGAGGCAAACCGCAGCACCGAACCAGAGAAGTCCCCGTTCTGCGCCCCCGGGTTGGCGTCGTCGAAAGTGACGGACCCGAGGCCGTTCGGCAGTTCCCGGGTTTCCCCCGGCTTCAACTCGATCGACTCCACGCCGGTCTTGCCCCCGGTGAGCTGGGTCATCTTGTCGATGTCGAGCGAGTAGACCGACGTCGGCACGCCCGCGTCGAGCCCCAGGTCTCCCGAGTAGACGTTGAGGGTCAGCAGCGGGTATTCGAGGTCAGGGAAGGAGGAGAAGAAGGCCCCCGAATCCGCGGTGGCCTGGGTCGGGTAGAAGAAGCCGATCATGCCGAGTTGCTCGGCGAGCCCGTCGGGAACCTTGATCACGCCGAGGGAGGTGAGGTTGGCATCCTGCGGCAGGAACGGCACAGAGTCGGTGAAGACGACCACCCCGTTCGGGTCCTTTACGGTGAGGGTGGGGGCGTAGCCGTTGCCGAGCAGGTAGACGTCGGTGCCGCCGGTGCGGGCCGGCCCGTTCACCTTCACCTGGCTGGCCTCTGCGGCCTCACCCCGCGGGGTGATGGTGACCTCTGCTGTGAAGTCGATCGGCTGGCCGTAGGCCTTGAGGTTCTCCTCCTCGTAGGTGACGTCGAAGTTGTCGAGGGTGAGTTTATAGGGCGTGAGGCTGGTGTCGTTGAAGAACCGGCCGGGGTTGAACGAGTCGTAGGCCAGCAGGGTGTTCACGAAGGTCTGCCCTTCGACCAGCACACGTTGGCCGCTGAACCCGAAGCCGCCACCGAAACCGACGGTGATCAGGATGCCGACCAGGGCGAAGTGGAAGACCAGGTTGCCGGTTTCACGCAGGTAGCCGCGTTCGGCCGAGACCGAGGTCTCCCCGCGATTCTCGAAGACGGCCGCCCGGTAGCCGCTGGTCTTCAGAAGCCTGCGGGCGGACTCGACGGCGGCCTGGGCATCCGTGCCGGCCGGAGCGATGCGCGCCGTGAAGCCGGCCAGCCGGGACAGGCGGGCGGGGGTGCGCGGCGGCTTGGCCCGCAGCGCGAGGTAGTGGTGCTTGGTGCGCGGGATGACGCACCCGATCAGCGAGATGAACAGCAGCAGGTAGATGGCCGAGAACCACGCCGACGAGTAGACGTCGAACGCCTGAACCGTGTCGAGCAGCGGTGCGAGGTCGGGGTTGTCGGCGAAGTACTGGGTAACCCCGTTCGGGTCGGAGCTGCGCTGGGGTACCAGGGATCCCGGCACGGCGGCGATCGCGAGAAGCAGCAGAAGGAACAGCGCGGTGCGCATGTTCGTCAGCTGGCGCCAGAACCAGCGCAGCCAGCCTGCGAAGCCGAGGTGCGGTTGCACGATTCCCGCGGAGGCCGGGGCGTCGTAATGGTCAGATGGCCGGGACATAACTTCCGATCGTTCCTTGCAGGTCGAGGAGCCAGGCGTTCCACACGCCACTGACCATGAGCACGCCGATGAGAACGAGGAGGAGACCGCCAGACAGGTTGATAGCCCTGACGTGCCGTTTCAGGAAGGAAACGGCTCCGGTCGCCCAGCTGAGGCCGAGCGCGATGAGAAGGAACGGGATGCCCAGCCCGAGCGCGTAGAACAGGGCCAGCAGTCCCCCCTGCCAGGGAGAGCCCGTGGTCAGGCTGAGAGAGTTGATGGCCGTGAGCGTGGGGCCGGTGCAGGGGGTCCAGCCCACGGCGAAGACCGCGCCGAGCAGAGGAGCGCCGGCCAGGCCCATCCCCGGTCTCCAGGTTGCCTTCACGCTGCGCTGCGCGAAACCGAACTGGCCGACGAACACCAGGCCGAGCAGGATTACCACGACGCCGGCGATGCGGGTGATCGCATCTCGATACTGGTTCAGCCAGAATCCGGCAACCCCGAAAATGACACCGGTGAGCACGAAGACGAGGGTGAAGCCGAGGATGAACAACAGGACCCCGAGCAGCAGACGGTTGCGGCCCCGGCGGTCGCCGCGCGCGGGGGTCGAGCTGCCGTCGGTGAAGCCGCCGATGTAGGCCAGGTAGCCGGGCACGAGCGGGAGGATGCAGGGAGAGGCGAACGAGACGAGCCCGGCCAGCACGGCGATGGGAATGGCCAGGTAGAGCTGGCCGCTGAAGACGATCTCGCCGAAGGGGTTGTCCACGCCTACGAATCCTCGGCGATCGCGTCGCGCACGAGAGTTTCGAGGATGGAGGGCTCCGAGATCGCACCGAGGATGCGGGCCGCGACCCGGCCTGACCGGTCGAGCACCAGCGTGGTGGGAACGGCGTTGGGCGGGATGCTGCCGCTGAACGCGAGCTGCATGCTCCCGTTGTCGACGTCCATCACCGACGGGTAGGTGATGCCGAAGCTCTCGTTGAACGCGGTCGCGTTCGCGGCCTGGTCCCGCACGTTGACGCCGACCCAGTGGGCGTCCGTGCCGGCGAATTCCTCGTTGAGTTTTTGCAGGGCCGGGGCTTCCGCCCGGCAGGGCGCGCAGCTGGCGTACCAGAAGTTGACCACGACGACCTCGCCGGCGTAGTCCTCGCTGGAGAGCGGGTCGCCGTTTTCGTCGGCGCCGCTCCAGGAGATGGGATCGCCGCGCTCGGCGGCCGGGATCTCGGTCCAGCTGCCGTCACCGGCGATGAAGCCCTTACTGCTGCCCTCGCGGTACTGTTCGGCGAGCGGGTCGGCGGAGCAGCCGGTCAGCAGTAGCGCCACGGCAACCAGAGCGGTGACGGCGGCGCGGGGACGGAGATTCATACGGCTCCTACGTCCGAGGCGCCGACCTGCAGCGACAGGGCAGGGTTGGAGTAGCCGGTCTCGTCGGGGAAGCCGCCGGGCCAGGACAGGGTTGTGATGCTCGACAGGTCGCAGCGGCGTTTGCGCGGGTCGTGCGGCAAACGCTGCCGGGCCAGGGCGCGGTGCACCATCCAGATCGGAAGCTGGTGGCTGACGAGCACGACGTCGCCCTCGTCGACCGAGTTGCGGGCATCCTCGATCGCGGCGAGCATGCGCTTCGCGATCGAGTCGAACGGTTCGCCCCAGCTGGGACGCAGCGGGTTGATCAGCGCGTGCCAGCTGCGGGGATCGCGCAAGGCCCCGCCCGTGCCCCGCATCCGTTTGCCCTCGAAGAAATTGGTCGGCTCGATGATGCGCGGGTCGATGTCGACCGGAAGGGTGAAGGCAGCCGCGATCGGAGCGGCCGACTCCTGCGCACGCTGCAGCGGTGAGGAGATGATGCGGGCGACGGGGCGCCCGCGCTCCACCAGATCGGCGGCAGCCGCCTCGGCCATCTGAGCCCCCAGATCGGAGAGGCGGAATCCGGGCAGGCGTCCGTACAGAACGCGCTCGGGATTGAAAACCTCACCGTGCCGCACGAGATGTACCTGTCTGGCTACCACGTTCCCAGTCTACGGAGGGGGCACCCGCGAATACGCCGAGAGCCGTGCGGCTAAACTTGACCGGTGACTGAGCGCATAGTGATCAAGAACCTGGCCGCCCTCGACAACGGACCCGTGACGGTGTCCGGGTGGGTCGACACCGTCCGAGACCAGAAGAAGGTGCAGTTCGTCGTGCTGCGCGACGAATCCGGCGCGGTGCAGCTCGTGAACCCGCGCACCACGGATGCCGACGGCATTGTCGTCGCCGACGAACCGGCCACCACCATCTCCACCCTGTCGCAGGGCAGCTTCGTCACCGTCACCGGTGAGCTCAAGCACGACGAGCGCGTCAAGCTCGGCGGCATCGAAATCAAGCTCGCGACCCTCGAGGTCGTCACGGTCGCCATCCCCGAGACCCCGATCGCGGCCGACTCCAATCTGGACAAGCGCCTCGACTGGCGCTTCCTCGATCTGCGCCAGCCCAAGCAGAACCTGATCTTCCGCCTCCAGACCACCTTCGAGCACGCACTGCGCACGTACTGGATCGATAATGACTTCATTGAGCTGCACACCCCGAAGCTGATGGCCAGTGCGAGCGAGTCCCGCGCCGAGCTGTTCGAGGTGGAGTACTTCGACACCAAGGCCTACCTCGCGCAGAGCCCGCAGTTCTTCAAGCAGATGGCCCAGGCCGCCGGCTTCGGCAAAATCTTCGAGGTCGGACCGGCGTTCCGCGCCGACCCGTCGTTCACCAGCCGTCACTCCACCGAGTTCACCAGCGTCGACTCCGAGATCAGCTGGATCGACAGCCACGAAGACGTCATGCAGCTGCACGAAGAGCTGCTTGTCGCCGGATTCACGGCCGTCAAGGAGAAGCACGGCGACGAGGTCCTGGCCCTCTTCGGGGTCGAGGTCACCGTGCCCAGTACACCGTTCCCGCGCATCCCGCTGGCCGAGGCCAAGGAGATCGTCAAGACCCGCGGCTACGAGGTCCCGCGCGATGACGACGACATGGACCCCGAAGGCGAACGCCGGATCGCCGCCTACGTGCTCGAGACCTTCGGCCACGAGTTCGTCTTCCTCACCGACTACGCCTCAAGCATCCGGCCGTTCTACCACATGCGCCACGAGGGCGACGCGAGCATCACCAAGAGCTATGACCTGATCTTCAACGGCACCGAGATCTCCACTGGAGCGCAGCGCGAGCACCGCATCGACATTTTGGTCGAGCAGGCCAAGGAGAAGGGCGTCGACCCCGAGGAGATCGAGGGCTACCTCGACTTCTTCCGCTACGGCGTTCCGTCGCACGGCGGGTTCGGCATGGGCCTCGCCCGGGTACTCATGCTGATGCTGCACCAGGCCAGCATCCGCGAGGTCACCTACCTGTTCCGCGGCCCGACGCGCCTCGAGCCGTAGCCGAACGGGCCGTAGCCGAACGGTCAGACGGCGACGTCGACGTCGACGGCCATCCTCGACGATACGACGGAACGGATGAAGGTTCCCGCCGCCTGGTGGGCGGGGTGCACCTGGTAGCGGTTGACGGCGTCCAGGTCGTCAAAGTCGGCGATCAGCACGACGTCCCAGTTGGAGCCGCCGGCGACGTCGAAACCCACCTGCAGCGAGCGGATCTCGTCGACGACGCCCACGAGCCCTTCCAGGCGGACCGCGATCCCGGCCGCGGCGGCGGCCTTCTGGACCGGGTCGGCCGGGGCTAGTTGCCAGGAGACGATGTGCCGGATCATTGCACGGCCAGAAGCGCCGTGCGCAGCCGCAGTGGATCGATGCGCCAGTAATTGTGCACCTTGCCGTTGAGCAGGAGCACCGGGATGTCCTCGACGTACAGGGCGTGCAGCTCGGCGTCGTCGAGAATCGAGCGCTCTTCGAGCACGATGTCGGGGGCGGACGGGTCGTCGGCGAGTTTGGTCACGACGCTGCCGACCAGATCCCGGGCGTCATCGCAGAGGTGACAGCCGGGCTTGCCGACCAGGGTGAGGAGTGCAGTAGCCATTGCTCCAGCCTATGCTGGCTCGCCGACGCAACACGCAACTAGACTTGACCGCACACATGTCCGAAGACACCATCGCCCCCGCAATCGCGTTCTTCGACGTGGACAACACCCTCCTGCGCGGCGCCAGCCTGTACCACCTCGGTGTGGGTGCCTGGCGGCGACGACTGGTCACCGGCCGGGACCTGCTCTCCTTCGCCTGGAAACAGGCCCGATTCCTCTACGTCGGCGAAAACAGGATGCACCTCGCGAGCATCCGGGAGCGCGCGCTGGAAGTGGTCGTGGGCTACAGCCGGGACGAACTCGTCGCGCTCAGCACGGAGATCTTCGACGCCCGCCTCTTGCAGCGGCTCTGGCCGGAAACGGTCGCCGTCGCCCGTGCGCACCTTCAGGCCGGGCGCGAGGTCTGGCTCGTCTCCGCGACCGCCCAGGAGGTGGCCGACGTCATCGCCGAACGGCTGGGCCTCACTGGCGCGCTCGGTACCAGGCTCGAGGCCGTCGACGGAATTTTCACCGGCCGCCTCACCGAGGGTGTCTGCCACGGTGTCAGCAAGGCCATCGCCGCCAACGCCCAGGCAGAGCGCAGCGGTGTCGACCTGGCCGTCTGCTGGGCCTACTCCGACTCCCACAACGACATTCCGTTGCTGGACCTGGTCGGCAATCCGGTGGTCGTGAATCCGGATGCCACGCTCCGCCGCTATGCCGCAGCCCGCCACTGGCCGGTGATGATCCTCAAACGCGGCAGCATCACGGCCGCCACCCGGGCAAGCAAAAAGCGCTAGACCCCAGGGGCCTAGCGCTTACGCCGGTAGCTATTTCAAACGGTCCAGAACCGTCTACTTCTTATTGCGACGCTGGTGGCGAGTCTTACGAAGCAGCTTGCGGTGCTTCTTCTTCGCCATACGCTTGCGTCGCTTCTTGATTACAGAACCCACACGGACCTCACAAAAGAATTGGTTTCGCCGCGGGATTCGCGACAGACACGGTAGATATCAGTCTACCGGAAAAACAACACTCTCCGACGCGGTGTGCGCATTCGGGCGCTCAAGCGCCGCCGACTAGTCGATTCTCCGCCATTTTCGGGGCTTCGCATCTTTGACCGCATGCGCCATTTGGTATGATGTCTCCGCAAAGGCCTTTCCGATGGCCGCGGCGAATGCCCGCTGTTCCACCTTCAAGCCCTCGGTCTCCTCGGTCGGCTCCTCGGCGGTGGCATCGAAGTCGACGCTGAGGAAGGGAATCAGCCAGTCTTCGATTTCCTCGAGCGGCGCGTAGTCAAGATGGTAATACCGGTGCTGACCGGCTTCTCTCACGCCCACCAGGCCCGCTTCGCGCAGCACCTTCAGGTGCTTCGAGATGGTTGGCTGGCTCAGGCCGAGCTTGTCGACGATGTCAGACACGCTCAGCTCTCCGCCGGCCGTGTTCGATTGGTTGTATCGCTCGAGGAGAATGCGTAGAATTTCGCGTCGGGTCGAATCCGCCACCACGCCGAAGATGTCTGCCATGCCTCAAGGCTACTCATTCCCGGTGGGGGATACCATGTCGACGGCCGTTCGTCGCGAGCAAGTCGGAGGTTTCAGTGCAGACACGGATGGCGGATTCCGCCTTCGCACCGCGTCCCACCAGTTGGTACGCCTGGTTGCGAGACTCAGTGGACGGTCTGGTCCGCAGCTCGCCGTCCCGATTCGCCATCCTCGTTTTCACCGCGCTGGTCCTGGTGTTCACCCTCCTGTTCTCCCTGCCCATCGCCACGGCAGACCGCATCGTCACCCCGCTGCACGACGCCCTCTTCACCGCGGTGTCGGTGATCTGCGTGACCGGCCTAGCGACGGTGGACATGGCCACGCACTGGTCGGCCTTCGGCAATGTCCTGGTGGTGGTCGGCGTCAATATCGGCGGGGTCGGCGTGCTGACCCTCGCCTCCCTGATGGGAATGGTCATTTCCCGGCGCCTGGGCCTGCGCGCCCGGCTGATGGCCGCCAGTGACACAAACCCCTCCCGCATCCATGCCGGACCGGTCAATGAAGGACAGGCCGTTCGCCTGGGCGAGGTCGGCAACCTGCTCGTGACGGTCGCGATCAGCGCCTTCGTAATCGAGCTGGTCGTGGCTATCCTGCTCTTTCCGCGTATCCTCGCGGTCGGGACACCTGTCGGCGAGGCGCTCTGGCAGAGCGTGTACTACGCGGCCATGGCGTTCACCAACAGCGGCTTCTCCCCCAACGTCGGAGCTTTGGCCCCGTTCGCCAGCGACTACTGGTTCCTCAGCGCCTTGATGGTGGGCGCCTTCCTCGGCAGCCTGGGTTTCCCGGTGATCTACGCCCTCGCCCGGGGCTGGCATAGCCCCAGACGCTGGTCGCTGCACGTGAAACTGACCCTCTTCACGACCGTGGTGCTGCTCGTGGCCGGCGTTGCCGTGTACATCGCGCTCGAGTTCGACAACCCGAAGACGTTCGGGTCGCTGAACGTGGGCGACACGATCTTCCAGTCGCTCTTCCTGTCGATGATGACCCGGTCCGGGGGCTTCGCGACCATCGACATCAGCGACCTGCAGGGGGCGAGCCTGCTCGCCACAGACATGCTGATGTTCATCGGCGGCGGCTCCGCGTCGACCGCCGGCGGCATCAAGGTGACGACCCTGGCCATCCTCTTCCTCGCCGCCTTCGCCGAGGCCAGCGGACGAAGCCAGATGGAAGCGTTCGGCCGCCGGATCCCCAGCGACATCCTGAGGCTCGCGGTCAGCGTGGTGCTGTGGGGCGCCACGACGGTTGCCGTGTCCAGCATCCTGATGCTGCAGATCTCCAAGGCGCCGTTCGACCAGGTGCTCTTCGATGTGATCTCCGCGTTCGCCACCTGCGGCCTGTCGACGGGCCTGACCGGCGAACTGCCTCCGGCCGGAGTGTATGTGCTGGCGGCAACCATGTTCATGGGCAGGATTGGTACAGTGACCCTCGCGGCTGCCCTCGCCGCGAGCCAGAGCAGGCAGTTGTTCTCCCGTCCGGAAGAGAGACCCATCGTTGGCTGACCGCTTCAAACACGACGCACCGGTGCTCGTGATCGGCCTCGGCCGGTTCGGCGCGGCCACCGCGGGGCAACTCGACCGGCTCGGACGGGATGTGCTCGCCGTCGACGACAGCGCGGTCCTCGTGCAGAAGTGGTCCGAACGCGTCACGCACGCGGTGCAGGCCGACGCCACCTCCCTGGAAGCGCTTCGCCAGATCGGCGCGCAGCAATTCTCGATCGCCGTCTGCGCCGTCGGCTCGTCCGTCGAGGCCAGTGTGCTGATCGCGGCGAATCTGGTCGACCTCGGGATCCCGCAGATCTGGGCGAAAGCGATCTCCAAGTCGCACGGCACGATCCTCGAGCGCATCGGGGTGAACCACGTCGTCTTCCCGGAGGCACAGGCAGGCGAACGCCTGGCGCACCTCGTCTCCGGACGCCTGCTCGACTTCATCGAATTCGACGACGACTTCGCCCTGGTCAAGATGATCCCGCCCAAGCCGATCCGGGGCCTGAACCTGACCGAATCCGGGCTGCGCCGCAAGTACAACGTCACCGTGGTCGGCGTGAAGAGCCCCGACCGCCCCTTCACCTACGCCACCGAGAAGACGGTCATCACCGACCAGGACCTGATCATCGTCTCCGGCACCGAGTCCGACATCGAGCGGTTCGCGTCGCTGGAGTTCTAGGGGCCTGGAGTTCTCATGGCCTGGAGTTCTAGTGGCCGGCGAGTTCGCGGGCCCGGGCGAGTGCGGCATCCGTCGCCCGGTCGAACAGGTCCTTGATCCCGCCCTTTTCCAGCTCCCACACGGCACGCTCGGTGGTGCCGCTCGGGCTTGTGACCTGGCGGCGCAGTTCCGTCGGGGACAGGTCGGATGCCACCAGCAGGCTCGTCGCACCGAGGAAGGTGCCGTTCACCATGACCGCGGCCTCCTCCGGGGTGAAACCCTTGGCGATCGCCGTGGCGGTGAGCTGCTCGATCAGGTAGAAAACGTAGGCCGGACCTGACCCGGAGATGGTGCTGAGGGCATCGAGCTTCTCCTCCGGCACGACCAGGACGTCGCCGACGGTGCCGAAGAGGGACCTCGCGAGCTCGAGATCGGTGTCGCTGGACCGCGTGCCGGCGCTCAGCCCGGTGACGGCCTTGCCGACGAGGGCCGGCGTGTTCGGCATCGAGCGGATGACCGACACGGATTCGGGCAGCGACGCCTCGAACGTGGCAATGGTGACGCCGGCGGCGACACTTATGACGAGCGTGCCCGGTTCGAGACTGTCGGCGATCTCGGCCAGCAGGTCGAGGACCATGACGGGCTTCACAGCGACGATCACGATGCGCGCGCCGGCGACGGCCTTGCGGTTGGCCGTGGGCTCGTCGGCGGTGGCCCAGGCGGTGACGCCGGGGATTCCTGCGAGTTCGTCGGCCTTCGCCGTGGAGCGGTTGGTTGCCCGGATGCCGCCCAGAACGGTCACATTCGGGTTCAGCAGCCCGGTCAGAACGGCCCTCGCCATCGATCCGGCGCCGAGGAACGCGATGGCGGGCAGTGTGGTGGTTGCAGTCGAAGTCATCCGACGAGTCTACTTTCGCCCCCTGTGCCGGGTCCGTCTGGTGTGCATTCTAGGATTGCCCCATGAGCACTTCTGGCGGGAACAAAGCAATCGTGGCGGCACTCCTCGCCAATCTGGGGATCGCGATCACGAAATTCGTGGCCTGGGCATTCTCCGGTTCCTCCTCGATGCTCGCCGAGGGCGTGCACTCCCTGGCCGACTCCGGAAATCAGGTGCTTCTGCTCGTCGGCGGTCGCAAGGCCAAGCAGGAAGCCGACAAGGAGCATCCATTCGGCTACGGCCGGGAACGCTACGTCTACGCGTTCGTGGTGTCGATCATCCTGTTCTCCGTCGGCGGCGTCTTCTCCCTTTACGAGGGTGTGCGGAAGCTGCAGGACCCGCACCCGCTCGACGTGCCGTGGCTGCCCATCGTGGTGCTGCTGGTCGCCATGGGCCTCAAGTCCTTCTCACTTCGCACCGCCATCCAGGAATCGAACCTCGTGCGCGGCAACCAAAGCTGGGTGCAGTTCGTGCGGCACGCGAAGGCGCCCGAGTTGCCCGTCGTGCTGCTCGAAGACATCGCCGCTCTCGCCGGCCTGGTCTTCGCCTTCCTCGCCGTCGGCCTCACCATCATCACCGGCGAGCCCGTCTGGGATGCCATCGGCACCCTGTTCATCGGCGTACTGCTCGTCCTGGTCGCCGTGGTCCTCGGCGTAGAGACCAAGAGCCTCCTCGTCGGCGAAGGCGCCGGTAAAACGGATGCCGCGGCCATCGAGCGTGCCATCCTGGCCGGTCCGGAGACGCGCAAGATCATCCACCTCAAGACCCTTTACCTCGGCCCGGACGAACTGCTCGTCGCCGCCAAGATCGCCTTCGAGGCCGACAGCCATTTCTCTGATGTGGCGGCGGGCATCAACACCGTCGAAACCCGCATCCGCGAGGCCGTGCCGGCGGCCCGCGTCATCTACCTCGAGCCGGACCTGTTCTTCGACCCCAACCGCCGCACGCCGCCCACCGACACCATCGTCATCAAAGGCAGCGAGTGACCCGCACCGCGGTCGTCCTGCGCCACGATGACACGATCCACCTCGGCAACCTCGAACCGGTGCTGCGGGAGCACGGTTACTCCATTCGCTACGTCGACACGCTCAAGGAGGATGTGCGCGCCCTCGACCCGCGGGAAGCCGACCTGCTGGTCGTTCTCGGCGGCGAGATGGGGGTCTACGAGGCCGACGAGTTCCCCGCGCTGCACGCCGAGATCGACCTGCTCACGCAGCGGCTCGGCGCCTCTCTGCCCGTCTTCGGCGTGTGCCTGGGTGCGCAGCTGATGGCGAACGCCCTGGGCTCCCGCGTCTACCGCGGGCCGACGAACGAGATCGGCTACCGTTCCGTGGAGCCCACGAAGGCCGGGGCGACCTCCCCGCTGCGGCACGTCAGCGGCGTACCCGTCTTCCAGTGGCACAGCGACACGTTCGACCTGCCCGACGGGGTGACACGGCTCGCCGGGTCCCCCCAGTACGGCAATGAGGCCTTCGGGATCGGAGACTGGGCGCTGGCCGTGCAGTTCCACCCGGAGGTCACCGAGGAGATGCACGAGGTGTGGCTGGCGGCCTCGGAGGCGGAGGTGGCCGCCGAGGGCTTCGACGTGGGCGACCTGCGCCGCGAACGCGAACGTTACTCCAGCGGTATGCAGAACGCTTCCCGGTCCATGTTCAGCGAATGGCTCGACGGTCTGGGTCCGCGAAGAACGCCCTGAGCAGTTCCCCGCATTCGTCAGCGTCGACCTCGGCGTAGACCTCAGCGCGGTGATTGAGCCGGCGGTCACGCAGCACGTCGTAGACCGATCCGGAGGCGCCGGCCTTCTCGTCCCACGCGCCGAAAACCACGACCGGCACCCGTGCGGCCAGGATCGCGCCCGCGCACATCACGCAGGGCTCCAACGTCACCACCAGGGTGCAGCCGGTCAGGTGCCAGTCCCCCAGGGACGCGGCAGCGTGACGGATGGCGACGATCTCGGCGTGGCCGGTGGGATCCTGCAGCGCTTCGCGCTCGTTGCGTCCGCGGCCGATCACACGGCCGGACGGGTCCAGCACCACCGCACCGACGGGCACATCCCCCGTTTCGAGGGCAGCGCGGGCCTCGCAGAGCGCGAGCCGCATCCATTCGCTGTGCCGGCGATCGACCTCGCCCATCTACGTTCCCCTCCCCGACTAGTAGATTGAGCCTATGCGAGTCCACGTAGCCGACCACCCCCTGATCACCCACAAACTCACGGTACTCCGAGACAAGAACACGCCGTCGCCGATCTTCCGGTCACTTGTCGAAGAGCTGATGACCCTCCTCGCCTATGAGGGGACCCGCGGCGTGCGAGTCGAAGACGTGACCGTGCAGACCCCGGTCTCCGAGGCCCGCGGCGTGCAGATCAGCGACCCCAAGCCGCTCGTCGTGCCGATCCTCCGCGCCGGTCTGGGCATGCTCGAGGGCATGGTCAAACTGCTACCGACGGCAGAGGTCGGCTTCCTCGGCATGGCCCGCAACGAGGAGACCCTTCAGCCCGCCACCTACGCGGAGCGCCTGCCCGACGACCTCTCCGACCGCCAGTGCTTCTTGCTCGACCCGATGCTGGCCACGGGCGGTTCGCTGATCGCAGCCATCCAGTTCCTCTTCGACCGCGGCGCCGTCGATGTCACGGCCATCTGCATCCTCGCCGCGCCTGAGGGGCTCGCCGCGGTCGAGAAGGCCCTCGAGGGCCGCGAAGTGACCATCGTTCTCGGTGCCGTCGACGACAAGCTTGACGAGCACGGATACATCGTTCCCGGCCTCGGTGACGCCGGCGACCGCCTCTACGGTTTGGTCTAGCTCTAGCGAGCACCAATTCCGTCGGGCGGCGGACACCGCAGGTCCTGCGACATGCCGGGCGCCAGTACCCGGCATATTCAAGAATCTTTGATGAAATCAAATTTCATCATGGAAACTTTCATGCTTTCGCGATCCGCGGTGGATTCTCCGATCCGCCGCGGAGCCACCGAACGTGATGCGTGTCACACGGCGTCATCCTTGGTTGCAGAATTGACACACGCCGTAACAGTGGGCTTTACTCGCAACTATGACAACGAGCGCACGCCCCCAGACCTCCTTCGAGGCCCCCGGGACTGCCGGCATGGTGATGCCCGGCAGCTGCTGTGCGTGTTGCCGAATGTCCCGCTAAGCAGCGAACACCTCGCCGAGTTCCCGCCCCGCTGACTTCACGCGGCCGGCTGGTTGAACTCCGGAGCCTCTCTCGCTCCCTCCAGGCCTCACCGGCCGCACTTTTTCGAACCCGGAACAGCTCCTCAGCGTCGGGTTCACCTGCAGTACCCCAGCCAAGGATTACTCTCATGTCGCTTGCCCACATTGACACCGCCCGCTCGGCCCAGGCCGCACGCCTCGAACGCCAGGCCGTTCCGACGCCCGCCGCACCCCGCATCCGCGCCGTGCCCGAGGGCACTCAGGCCCGCGGCTTCGTTTTCTACGTCGGCATCGACGAGGCCACGGCCGCCGCGGCCGGGACCAGCCTCAGCCGCATCGTCGAGGCGCTCAAAGCCCTCACCGGAACCATCGCGCCGACCGCGGAGACTCATGCCGCCGTCGCACTGGCGCCCGCCGGAGCCGGTGGACGCGACGTCGACGTCGTGCGCCTCGCCCTGCAGGACCCGACTGCGCTGGCCCGGCACCGCACTGTGACAGACGACCCCGACCGCGCACTCGGCGGCGTCGTGGTGGACATCTCCCGTAAGCGAGTCATCCTCGACGGCGAGACCGCGGCGCTCACCTACAAGGAATTCGAGCTGCTGCAGTACCTGGTGCTCCGCGAAGGCCGCACCATCGAGCGCGCCGAACTGATCGCCAAGCTGTGGAACGCCTCCGACGAGGAAGACGCGCCGAATGAGCGCACCATCGACGTGCACGTGCGTCGCCTGCGCGCCAAGCTCGGTCGCTACGAAGACATCGTGCGCACCGTGCGCGGGGTCGGCTACCGCTTCGACCGGCACGCCGACGTGTCGATCCGCCAATCGAGCACGCCGAGCCCGGACGTCTTCTAGCTTCCCGCTGTGTGAGTCCCGCCGCCGTGGGCGATGAGGGTTCGCCGATTGGGGTTTTTGGGGCCTTGCAGCGACTCTCCTTGAACGAAATCGACGGAGATTCTGGCTCTCCTGCTGCTTCTGTGGGTTAAACCCGGCCGGGGAGTGCGGGTTTGTGGCCGCCGAGGCTGAGCATGGCGAGGGCGATGAGGGCGATGAGGGCGTCGGGTGATT
>NZ_SOFB01000014.1:0-123763 GCF_004402815.1 Cryobacterium sp. Hz7 | reverse complement strand
CCCTCATCGCCCTCGCCATGCTCAGCCTCGGCGGCCACAAACCAGTGCTCCCCGGCCGGGATTAACCCACAGAAGCAGCAGGAGAGCCAAAATCTCCGTCGAATTCGTTCGGGACGGAGCCGCTGACACCGGCTCAGGGCAGCTGCACGGCGGCGAGGGCGAGGGTGGCGATCAACGTCCAGGAGGTCAGACCCACGAGGAGGGCCCTGCCTCCGGTGCGCAGGATGGAACCGAGGTTCACGGCGGCGCCGAGCCCGAAGAGCGCGGCCGCGAGCAGGTAGGTCTGCACGGTGTCCGCGCCGGCCAACACGGCGTCCGGCAGCGGGGCGAACGTGCGCACGAGAACGGCGGCCAGGAAACCGGCCACGAACAGGGGCACGAGCGGCGGGCGGGACACGGGGGCATCCGTCACCGTGGCGACGCGCGTCTCGCGGCGGCGCTCGCCGACGGCGATGACGGCGACGATCGGCGCGAGTAGCAGCACCCGGGTGAGCTTCACGACGACGGCCACGGTCAGTGCGGCGGGCCCGGCGATCTGCGCGGTCGCGACGACCTGGCCGACGTCGTGCACGCCGGCGCCGACCCAGTGCCCGAACTGCAGATCGGTCAGACCGAGCGGATGCCACAGCACCGGCAGAACCGCGATGGCCAGCGTGCCGCAGAGGGTGACCAGGGCGATCGGGGTGGCGGTGTCGACATCCTTCGCCTTGACCACCCCGCTCATCGCGCCGATCGCGGACGCCCCGCAGATGGAGAAGCCGGTGGCGATCAGGATCGGCTGGCGGCCGGGCAGGCGAACCGCGCGCCCGAGCCAGTAGGTGCCGACGAAGGTGAGCAGCACGATCAGGACGGTGGTCATGATAGTCACCCAGCCCAAGCCCAGGATGTCCACCAGGCTCAGCTTCAGGCCGAGCAGCACGATGCCGATGCGCATGAACCGGGTGGCCGCGAGCTTCAGGCCCTTGGAAAGGACTCCCGTCAACGCACTGTGGGCGACCGGGAGATTACCGGCGACGATTCCGAAGGCGACAGCGAGCGTGAGCAGCGGCAGGGCAGGGAGGAGCGCGTGGACGATTCCGGCGAGCAGCGCGGCCGCAGCCGCGACCAGCACACCGGGCAGCCACATTGCACCGAGTTTACGGCCATCTTTGCCCGCGGCGGGCCTGGTACCCGTCGCCGACCCGTGAGAAAAGCCCCTCTCCCGCACGGGGACAGGGGCTTTGCTCACGGCTCGTCGGAGTGCTGCAGCCGATCTACCGGTGGTGGAACCGGGCGACCATCGGGCAGTCGAACGGGTCGCGGGCGCCGAGCCCGACCTTGTTCAGGTAAGCGATGACGATGCCGTAGGACTCGAAGAGCGACGTCTCCGTGTAAAGGATGTTGTGCGTCTTGCAGTATTCCTTGGTGATCTCCTGGGCCTTGCGCAGGTGCGGACGAGCCATGTTCGGGAACAGGTGGTGCTCGACCTGATAGTTGAGTCCGCCCATGAACGTGTCCATGAACGTGCCGCCGCGGATGTTGCGGGAGGTGAGCACCTGGCGGCGGAGGAAGTCCACTTTGCTCTCGTGGGGGAGCTGCGGCATGCCCTTGTGGTTCGGCGCGAAGGACGCCCCCATGTAGACACCGAAGACGGCCAGCTGCACGCCGATGAACGCGAACGCCATGCCGACGGGGAGGAAGTAGAAAATCGCGGCGACATAGAGCACGATGCGGGTGGTCAGCATACTGATCTCGAGCCAGCGCTTGTCGACCTTCTTCTTGCCGAAGACGGTTTTGAAACCCTGCACGTGCAGGTTGAACCCCTCGGCCATCAGGAGCGGGAAGAAGAGATAGCCCTGCTTGCGCGTGACGAACGAGCCGAGCCAGCTGACCTTCGCTGCGTCCTCTTCCCGAAAGACGATGAAGTCGGGGGCGATGTCCGGGTCCTTGCCGATGACGTTCGGATTGGCGTGGTGACGACTGTGCTTGTTCATCCACCAGGCGTAGCTGATGCCGACGAACAGGTTGGCGAGGATGCGCCCGGCGCGGTCATTCGCGCGACCGCCCTCGAACACTTGGCGGTGCGACGCCTCGTGGGCGAGGAACGCGTACTGGGTGAGGATGATGCCGAGCACGCCCGCGACGATGAGCTGGTACCAGCTGTCGCCGAGCAGCACGAACGCGGTCCCGGTTCCCAGGGTGGCGAGCACGAGCATGGAGAAGACGAACCAGTAGAAACCGGTGGCGCGCTTCAGAAGTCCAAGGTTGCGCACGGTGTGCAGCAGCGATGAATACTCGGTGGTGGGGTTTTTCGAATCGCCACCCGGGCGGGTCTTGACAATGCGCACCGTGGGTGCGGCAACAGCTTCCGACATGAGGCCTTTGGTTTGTATCCGGACTTCTCAGTCGATGATGGAGCAGACACTCGTAAAACAGATATCCATATTCTATGGGCCGGACCCCTTGGAAACGGGTGCTTTCACACCGCTTTCCCAGTCGGTATATGCCCACAGAGGCATATAAGTGGCTTCCGGTTTCCCGGAAAAGCACGTGAAAGTCAGCGCCAGCTGGGAAGCCAGATGTGCAGTTGCCAGAACGTAAACGGGGTCTGGATGCCCGTCCAAAGCGGGTAGAAATACGCGCTGAGGAGCGCGGCCGCCACCAGGAAGCCCAGCACGACCCAGCCTGCCCGGGGGAGCAGAACGCCGATCACGAAAGTGAGGCCGAGGAGCAGGTAGGGCTCGAACGCGATCGTGTAGAACTGGAAGACCGTGCGGTTCAGGTACATCAGCCAGGGCAGGTAGCCGGCGACCAGCCCCATCAGGATCAGGCCGACCTGCCACTCGCGATAGCGCGCCAGGCGATACACCAGGTAGAAGGCCGCCGCCGTGGCCGCCCACCAGATCATCGGATTCGCAATGCCGGTGATCGCCTCGGAGCAGGTGGCGACGTCGCATCCGTTCTCGCCCAGAGCGGAGCCGCGGTAGTACATGCTTGTCGGGCGGCTCATGAACAGCCAGGTCAACGGGTTCGCCTGATACGGATGCGGCGTGGAGAGCCCGACGTGATAGGTGTAAGCCGCCACCTGATAGTGCCAGAAGCTTTGCACCGAGTCGGGAATCCAGGCGAGGGCGCCGGTCCACGCGGCATCCGGCGTAGTGGCCCAGTCGCGGTAGTAGCCTCCCCGGGTGACGAACCAGCCGGTCCAGGAGGCCAGGTAGGTGGCGACGGCCACCGGCACGATCAGCAGGAAGGTCGCCGGTGCCTGCTTGAGCACGGCGGCGCTGAACCAGAACGGGAGCCCGGCGCGGCGCCGGGCGAGGGCGTCGACGAGAACAAGGTAGACGCCGAAGGCGGCGAGGAAGTAGATGCCCGACCACTTGACGCTGCAGGCGAGCCCGAAGGCAAGGCCGGCCGCGAGCAGCCAGGGCCGCCGCCACAGGGTCGGCCCCCAGCCCGGCTCCCGCCCGGCCTCACGCGCCTGGACCAGGCGGGCAGACAGCCTGGTGGCGTGCCGGTCCCGGTCGAGCAGCACAGCGCCAAACCCGAGAAGGGCGAAGAACATCACGGAGTTGTCCAGCAGGGCCACGCGCGACATCACGATGGCGTTGCCGTCGATGGCGAAAAGGAACCCGGCGATCACGGCCAGCACGGTCGACCCGAACAGCTTCTTCGCGATCAACATCAGCAGCACGACCGCCAGCACACCGATCAGGGCGGTGGCGATCCGCCAGCCCCAGCTGTGTTCGGGGCCGACGACAGCCATACCCAGTGCGATCAGCCACTTGCCGAGCGGCGGATGCACCACGAACGACGGGTCGGACAGGAAGACATCGGTCTGCCCGGCGGCGAAGAGGGCGTCCGCCCCCTCGGGCCAGGTCGACTCGTAGCCGAGGTTGTTGAGAGTCCAGGCGTCTTTCACATAGAAGGTTTCGTCGAACACCAGCCCGTGCGGCACGCCGAGATTCCAGAGTCGCAGCACCGCCGCGAGCAGGGTCACCGCCAGCGGCCCGGCCCAGAAGAAAACGCGGCTTGTCACGAACACGTGACCATCGTAGTGATCCGTGGCTGCGAGACTGGGACCATGATCCTCCTGGCTGCCACCCCGATCGGAAACCTGGGCGACGCGTCAAAGCGTCTGATCGAGGCGCTCGGCACGATGACGATTATCGCCGCCGAGGACACCCGGGTCACCGTGCACCTGCTCAAGGCCCTGGGCATCGAGAACCGCCCGCGGCTGATCAGCCTGCACGACCACAACGAGCGCGGCAAGGCGGCCGAACTCGTCGAACTCGCCCGCGACACCGACATCCTGGTGCTCAGCGACGCAGGGATGCCGACGGTATCCGACCCGGGTTTCCACCTGGTGGATGCCGCGGTGGCGGCCGGCGTCGTCGTGTCGGTGTTGCCCGGGCCGTCGGCTGTGCTCGCCGCGCTCGCCGTGTCCGGGCTGCCGACGGACCGGTTCACCTTCGAGGGGTTCCTGCCCCGCAAGCACGGCGACCGGGTTTCGGCCCTCCGCGAGGTGGCCGCGGAGCGGCGCACAATGGTTTTTTTCGAATCGCCCAACCGGCTGGCGGCCTCCCTCACCGATCTGGCTGCGGTGCTCGGGGCCGGGCGCCGCGTCGTGGTCTGCCGTGAGCTGACCAAATTTTACGAGGAAGTGAAGCGCGGTACCGCGACCGAGCTGGCTGAGTGGGCCGCCGGCGGGGTCAAGGGCGAGATCGCCATTGTGGTCGCCGGGGCGGAGGCACGCGTGCTGGATCTGGAGACCGGGGTGGTCGAGGTGCTCGCGCTGGTGGAGTCGGGCATCCGTCTCAAGGATGCGGCCGCCGACGTGTCCGCCGCCACCGGGCTCGGCAAGCGCGCCCTCTACGAGGCGGCGCTGGAGCGCAAGACGGGCAAGCCCGCCGCGGCCCGCGCGGACTTCCAGGCTCTGCCTCTGCCCTGACAGGAGTTCGCGGCCGGGGGGCACGACGGCGCGATCGTGCTCAGCAGATCCCGTGGACTACCCGCACCAAAAGGTGCACGGCCTGGACGTGCGGGAGTCCCTCGCCCTCCGGGACGCCCCGAACCGGACCCGGGCCCGGCCGCGCGGCAGGTGCTGCCGCCGGACTTCGGCCTACGCACCACGACGATCGCGGCACAAAGTAACACGGCCAGCGTCATCCGCTGCTCCTAATAGGATGAGAGCATGTCCGACGGCTCATCTTTTTACATCACCACGCCCATTTTCTACGTGAATGATGTCCCCCACATCGGGCACGCCTATACCGAGGTGGCTGCCGACGTGCTCGCACGCTGGCACCGGCAGTCCGGCGAGGATGCCTGGCTGCTCACCGGAACGGACGAGCACGGGCAGAAGATCCTGCGCACCGCGACCGCCAACGGCGTCACGCCGAAGGAGTGGGCCGACCGTCTGGTCGAAACCGCCTGGAAGCCGCTGCTGAAGACGGTCGACATCCGAAACGACGACTTCATCCGCACCACCGATGTGCGCCACGAAGTGAACGCGCAGAAGTTCCTGCAGCACCTCTACGACTCCGGCCACATCTACACGGGCGAGTACGAGGGCTTCTACTGCGTCGGCTGCGAGGAGTACAAGCAGCCGAGCGACCTCATCGATGGGGTCGGCGAGTACGCCGGGCAGCAGGTCTGCGCCATCCACTCCATCCCCTGCGAGCTGCTGCACGAGAAGAACTACTTCTTTCGGATGAGCACGTTCGCCGACCAGCTCCTCGCCCTGTACGAGGAGAACCCGAACTTCGTACAGCCCGCGTCGGCGCGCAACGAGGTCATATCCTTCGTCAAGCAGGGCCTCAGCGACCTGTCGATCTCCCGCTCCAGTTTCGACTGGGGCATCAAGGTGCCCTGGGACGACAGCCACGTCGTCTACGTCTGGTTCGACGCCCTGCTCAACTACATCACCGCCGCCGGCTACGGCCACGACGACGAGAAGTTCAGCCGCCTCTGGCCGGCGACGCACGTCGTGGGCAAAGATATTTTGCGTTTCCACGCCGTCATCTGGCCTGCAATGCTCCTCGCCGCGGGCATCGAGGTGCCTCGGCAGGTCTTCGGGCACGGCTGGTTGCTCGTGGGCGGCGAGAAGATGAGCAAGTCCAAGCTCACCGGCATCGCCCCAAACCAGATCACGGATACGTTCGGCTCCGACGCCTTCCGCTATTACTTCATGCGCGCGATCAGCTTCGGCCAGGACGGCTCCTTCTCCTGGGAAGACCTGTCCGCCCGGTACCAGTCCGAGCTGGCCAACGGCTTCGGCAACCTCGCCTCCCGCGTGATCGCCATGGTCGTGCGCTATTGCGACGGCGAGATCCCCGTCGCCGGCGACTTCAGCGAGGCCGACGAGCTCATTCGCGGCACCGAGAAGCGGGTGACGGATGCCGCCACACTGGCCATCGGACACCTCGCCATCCACGACGCCATCGCCGCGATTTGGGAACTGGTCGACGAGCTCAACGGCTACATCACCGCCCAGGAGCCGTGGTCGCTCGCGAAGGACCCGGCCGACCGGGACCGACTCGAAGCCGTGCTGGTCACCGCCGTGCGCGGACTGGGCACGCTCGCCGTGCTGCTCTCGCCGGTCGTACCGCAGGCCACGGCGAAGCTCTGGACCGCCCTCGGCGGCATCGGCCTGGTCACCGACCAGCGCATCGACCGGGCCTGGGAGTGGACCGGCGGCCCGCGGGTCTCCCCGCTCGAGGCGCTTTTCCCGCGCATCGAGGCCACGGTTGGCTGACGAGCCCGGGCCCGAAGCCGGCCCCGTGCGCCAGCGCGAAAAAGGTGCCGGCCGGGACCTGAGCTACCCGCCGCTGCCCGACCCGCTCGTCGTGCCGGTCTACGACAACCACACCCACTTGGAGATCGCCGACGGTGAGCAGTCGCTCAGCGTGGCCGAGCAGCTCGACCGCGCGTCCAGCGTCGGCGTGCGCGGCGTCATCCAGGTCGGCGGCGACCTGGAGACCTCGCGCTGGTCGGCCGCGATGGCCGCCCGGGAGCCGCGCATGCTCGCGGCCGTCGCCATCCACCCCAACGAGGCCCCGGTCTACGAGGCCGCCGGCACCCTCGACGACGCCCTGGCTGAGATCGCCGAGCTGGCGACGCGCCCGCGCGTGGTCGCCATCGGGGAGACCGGACTGGACTTTTTCCGCACCGGCCCCGAAGGACACGCCAGCCAGCTCCGCTCCTTCGAGGCGCACATCGACATCGCCAAGCAGAACGGCCTCGCGCTGCAGATCCACGACCGCGACGCCCACGCCGCGGTGATCGAGACCCTGCTGCGGGTCGGCGCGCCCGATCGCACCGTCTTCCACTGCTTCTCCGGCGACGTCGAGATGGCCCGCATCCTCGCCGACAACGGCTGGTACCTCTCGTTCGCGGGAACCGTGACCTTCAAGAACGCCCAGAATCTGCGGGAGGCCCTGGCCGCGGTGCCGCGCCGGCTGCTGCTGGTCGAGACGGATGCCCCGTTCCTCACCCCCGCACCCTTCCGCGGCCGCCCGAACGCGCCGTACCTGCTGCCGCACACCCTGCGCGTCATGGCCGACCACCTAGAAACGGAGGCCACCATTCTCGCCACCCAGATTTCGTCCAACACCGAACTCGTCTACGGGCGGTGGGACGCCGAACCGGTGACGGTCACCGAGCCAGAGCCCGACACGAGCTGGGTCGGAGGCCTCGCATGACCCCGCCCCGCCACGGCTACGCTCCCGGAGACGAACCCGAGGCCGGCACCCGACCCGTCAGCGACGAAGTCACCGGCGGCCGGCATGCCGCGCCGGCCGCCGTGCCGGAGCCGGCATCCGCTCTCGAAACGGATGCCGAGCCCGCGGATCCCGCTGCAGCACCCGCTGCTGCTCCAGCCGCCGCTCCCGGCGCACGGTCCCTCCTCGGCCCCGCCGAGATCCGCGACCTGGCCGAGATGCTGGGCGTCAACCCCACCAAGAAGCTCGGCCAGAACTTCGTCATCGACGGCAACACCGTGCGCCGCATCGTCAGGGTCGCAACCGTCTCACCCGGCGACACTGTGCTGGAGGTGGGCCCCGGGCTGGGATCCCTCACGCTGGGGCTGCTCGAGACCGGCGCGACCGTCGTGGCCGTGGAGATCGATGACCGGCTCGCCGAGCAGCTGCCGCTGACGGTCGAGCTGATGCATCCCGGCGCGCCGCTCACCGTCATCCGCAACGACGCGCTCAAGATCATGGAACTGCCCGGCGATCCGAGCCGCCTCGTGGCGAACCTGCCGTATAACGTGTCGGTGCCGGTGCTGCTCTACCTGCTGGAGCACTTTGCCTCCATCCGGGCCGGAGTGGTCATGGTGCAGGCCGAAGTGGGGGAGCGCCTCGCGGCGCCATCCGGTAGCAAGGTCTACGGCAGCCCGAGCGTCAAGGCCGCCTGGTACGGGGCATTCCGCACCGCCGGCAAGGTCAGCCGCCAGGTGTTCTGGCCGGTTCCCGGCGTCGATTCGATCCTGATCGCCTTCGAACGACGCGCCCGGCCGCTCGAATCCGAGGAATTGCGCCGCGCCACCTTCGCCCTCGTCGATGCCGCGTTCCAGCAGCGCCGCAAAATGCTGCGCCAGTCGTTGTCCTCCGTTCTCGGTGACCCATCGAGTGCCACCGAGATCATGACGCACGCCGGAATCGACCCTACCGAGCGCGGCGAGCAGCTCACGGTCGAGGACTTCCTGGCGATCGCCCGCGCCCAGCTCGCCGCACACTGACGCGTGCCGCCGCGGGGCAGTCGCGAGTGTGCGGCTGGGCTAGGTTAGTCACATGACCAACCCGGCCCCTTCCCCCGTGGTGCATGCGCGGGCGCCCGGCAAGATCAACGTTTGCCTCAAGGTCGGTGCGGTCCTCGAAGACGGGTACCACGAGGTGGCCACCGCCTACCAGGCCGTGTCACTGTTCGAAGACGTGCGCGCTTGGCCGGCCGACGACTTCTCGGTCGTGTTCACCGGCACCATAGATGCCTCGGGTCTCGCCGTCGACGGCAGCAACCTCGCCATCAAGGCCGCGCGCGCCCTGGCCCGCAAGGCCGGCTATCGCGGGGGAGTGCGCCTCTCGATCGAGAAGAACGTGCCCATCGCCGGCGGCATGGGTGGCGGGTCGGCGGATGCCGCGGCCACCCTCCTCGCTTGCGACACCCTGTGGGGAACCGACGCCACCCGCGACGACCTCATCGAGATCGCCGCGACCCTCGGCGCTGACGTCCCGTTCGCCTTCACCGGCGGCACCGCCATCGGCACCGGGCGCGGCGACCAGCTCAGCCCAGCCCTGGCCAAGGGGCAGTTCCACTGGGTGCTCGCCCTCGCCGACTTCGGCCTCTCGACCCCCGGCGTCTACAACGAGCTCGACCGCCACCGCGAACGCCACGCCCAGGACATCTTCCCAGCCCAGATCCAGCCCTCCGTCGACACCAACGTGCTGCAGGCGCTTCGGGCCGGCGACCCGCGGATGCTGGCCGAGGCGCTGCACAACGACCTGCAGGCCCCCGCGCTGCACCTGGCCCCCGGCCTGGGCAAGGTGCTCGAGTTGGGCGAGGCGAACGGCGCCCTGGCCGGCCTGCTCTCCGGCTCCGGCCCGACCGTGGCCTTCCTGGTCGCTGATGCCGACAGCGCCCTCGAACTGCAGGTCGCCCTGAGCGCGTCCCGGCTGCGCGTGGTGCGCGCCACCGGGCCGGTGCACGGGGCCCGGATCATCCACGACTAGCCCCCCGTTTTGCCGCAACTGTGGCCCGGTCGGACATCTGTTGCCGGTGTGCCGGCAACAGATGTCCGATTCGGCAACAGTCAGGCCACCGGGTGCGAAACCGGGGCGCGCGGGCCTCTCAGCCGCGCCAGCTAAACTCGAAAGCTATGGCACATTTGCTCGGGGCCGAGTCCCTGCACCTTGAATTTCCCACCCGCGTTATTTTTGACAGCGTCACCGCCGGTCTCAACGAAGGCGACCGGATCGGCGTCGTCGGCCGCAACGGCGACGGCAAGTCCACCCTGATGCGCCTGCTCGCCGGCCGGATGGAACCCGACGCGGGCCGCGTCACGCGCCGGCGCGGCGTCACCATCGGCATGCTCGACCAGTCCGACGACCTCGCTTCGGGCCAGACCGTGGGCCACACCATCGTCGGCGGCATCGACGAGCACGTCTGGGCGGGCGACGCCAAGGTGCGCGACGTGATTGCGGGACTCGTGCGGGACATCCCCTGGGACGCCCTTGTCGACGACCTCTCCGGTGGCCAGCGTCGCCGGGTGGCTCTGGCCTCCGTGCTGATCGGTGACCACGACGTCATCTTCCTCGACGAGCCCACCAACCACCTCGACGTGGAGGGCATCTCCTGGCTCGCCGGTCACCTGAAGACCCGCTGGGCCACGAACTCCGGCGGCCTGGTGGTCGTCACCCACGACCGGTGGTTCCTCGACGAGGTCTGCAACATGACCTGGGAGGTGCACGACCGCCTGATCGAACCGTTCGAGGGTGGCTACGCCGCCTACATCCTGCAGCGCGTCGAACGCGACCGGATGAGCGCGGCCTCCGAATCCAAGCGCCAGAACCTGATGAAGAAGGAACTGGCCTGGCTGCGGCGCGGAGCCCCCGCCCGCACCGCGAAGCCCAAGTTCCGCATCGACGCCGCGAACGAGCTGATCGAGAACGAGCCGCCGCCCCGCGACACCGTGTCGATGCAGTCGATGGCCATGCAGCGCCTGGGCAAGGATGTCGTCGACCTGGTCGACATCGGCGTGAAGTTCGGCGAGAAGACCGTGCTGAACGACATCACCTGGCGCATCGCACCAGGCGAGCGCACCGGCATCATGGGCGTCAACGGCGCCGGCAAAAGCACGCTCCTGAACCTGGTGGCCGGCACACTTCTGCCCACCACGGGCACCGTCAAGCGCGGCAAGACCATCAAGGTCGCCGTGCTCACCCAGCAGCTGTTCGAACTCGACGACATCCAGAACGACCGCGTCAGCGAGGTCATCGGCCGTCAGAAGACGTCGTACATGGCCGGCGGCAAGGAAATCACGCCCGGCCAGATGCTCGAGCGCATGGGTTTCATGAGCGCCCAGCTGACCACCCAGGTCAAGGATCTGTCCGGTGGCCAGAAGCGCCGCCTGCAGCTGCTGCTGATCGTGCTCGACGAGCCCAATGTGCTGATCCTCGACGAGCCCACCAACGACCTGGACACCGACATGCTCGCGGCCATGGAAGACCTGCTCGACTCCTTCCCCGGCACCCTCCTCGTGGTCTCGCACGACCGGTACCTGATCGAGCGCGTCACCGACAACCAGTACGCGGTCACCGAGGGCGGCTTCCGCCACCTTCCCGGCGGTGTGGACCAGTACCTCGAGATGCGCAAGAAGCAGACGAGCGGCATTGACAAGCCCGCCGAGGCGAACGCGGCGAACACCTCCGGCGGGAAGGCGTCGCGCAAGCTCGCCATCGGTGGCGCCGACCTCCGCAACGCGCAGAAGGAACTCGCCTCCATCGATCGCAAGGTCGCCAAGCAGAACGCGCGGATCGCGGCCCTGCACGAGAGCCTCGCCGTGCACGACCAGTCCGACTTCGACGGCCTCGGCGTGCTCAGCACCGAACTGCAGACGCTCGAGTCCGCCATCGCTGGCTTCGAAACCCGCTGGATCGAACTCTCTGAGTTGATCGAGGGCTGAAGTCGCAGATGCTGTGACCGCGTGTGACGTTGGCGCGCACGCGGCGCAGCATCTCCCGTTAGCCTTGGAACGTGCCTCGCGACGCAGCGGCACAGACTCCCACCCCTCTTTGTCCCGTGGTCCCTCTGTGCCCGAAATCGCGCCGGCACCCACCGCCGTCCAGACGGCACCGAAGCCAACAAGGGGAACCCCATCGTGAACAAGAAACTGCTCGCCGCTCTCGCGGTCGTACCGCTCGTCGCCCTGCTCGCCGGTTGCTCCGGTGCGGCCGCCGACGAGACCGTGAAGATCGGCGTCGTCGGCGCCAGCGACCCATACTGGGCCGTCTACGAGAAAGCCGCGGCGGATGCCGGCATCACCGTCGACATCGTCGACTTCACCGAGTTCGGGCAGCCGAACCCGGCCCTGTCTGCCGGCGAGCTCGACCTGAACCAGTTCCAGCACATCGTCTACCTCGCCGAGTACAACGTGGCCAGCAAAGAAGACCTCGCGCCGGTCGGCGCCACCGCGATCTACCCGCTCGCCCTGTACTCGACCCAGTATGACGACGTCAGCAAAATCAAGAAGGGCGACACCGTCGCTGTGCCGAACGATGCCAGCAACCTGGCTCGCGCGTTGCTCGTACTGCAGTCGGCGAAGCTGATTACGCTCTCCGACGGTGGCAGCATCTACTCGACCCTCGACGATATCGATAAGAAAAAGTCCAAGGTCACCGTGACCGCGCTCGAGGCCTCGCTCACCGCCACGTCGCTTCCCGACGTCGCCGCCGCGATCATCAACAACGACTTCGTCGAGAAGGCCGGTTTGAAGGTTGAGGATGCCCTCGCCCAGGACGATCCCGCCGACCCCAACGCGCTCCCGTACGTGAACGTTTTCGCGGCCCGCGCAAAGGACAAGGACAACGCCACCTACCAGAAGCTGGTCGAGATCTACCAGACCACGAAGGCCGTTCAGGATGGCGTGATCGACGTGTCCGCCGGTTCCGCGGTGATGGTCAAGACCCCGGTCGCCGACCTCGAGGCCTCCCTCGCCACGGTCGAGAAGGACACCATAGCCCAGAGGTAGCGCCGCCCGACCTCAGCCCAGCACAGCCGCACAGTCCGGCGCCACGCCAGTCAGTAAGGACGTCCCATGCCTGCCCCCACCTCCGTTGTCGAACTGCGTGACGTGAGCAAGGTGTACCTGCCCACGACCCGGGGCGGGGCCGAGGTCGTCGCCATCGACAAGGTCAGCCTCACGATCGACGCCGGGGATGTCTACGGCATCATCGGTTATTCGGGGGCAGGCAAGAGCACCCTGGCGCGGCTTGTGAACGCCCTCGAACGGTCGACGTCGGGCGAGATCCTGATCAACGGCACCGACATCGCCCGCCTGCCCGAGCGGGAGCTGCGCCCGGTGCGGCTGGGCATCGGGATGATCTTCCAGCAGTTCAACCTTCTGGGGTCACGCTCCGTCGCGGCGAACGTCGCATACCCGCTCGAGGTGGCCGGACAATCGAAGGAGACGCGCCGGGCCCGGGTCGCCGAGATGCTCGACTTCGTCGGGCTCGGCGACAAGGCGGGCGCCTATCCCGACCAGCTCTCCGGCGGTCAGAAGCAGCGCGTGGGCATCGCACGGGCCTTAGCCAGCCAGCCGGGCATCCTGCTCGCCGACGAGGCCACCAGCGCCCTCGACCCGGAGACCACCTCCGAGGTTCTGGACCTGCTCGGGCGGGTGAATAAGGAATTCGGGGTCACCATTATCGTGATCACGCACGAGATGGATGTCATCCAGACCCTGGCGACGAAGGTCGCCGTGATGGACCAGGGCCGGGTGATCGAGCGCGGCGACGTGTTCGACGTGTTCTCGAACCCGCAGCAGGCGGCCTCCGCCCGGTTCGTCTCGACTGTTGTCAAGGGTCTCCCTTCTTCGTCGGAACTCGCCGTGCTGCGGCGGCGTCACCCGGGCCGCCTCGTCACGCTGGCGTTCCGCGACAGCAGCGTCGATCAGGCCCGCGTGTTCGGCGAGTTCGTCTCCGCCGGCGTCACCTTCGAGGTCGTCTACGGCGGCATCAACGAGATCCAGGGCCGGTCGTTCGGACACCTGACGCTGGCACTGGCCACGCCGGGGGCGACGGATGCCGCGGCCGACGCCGCCATCGACGCCGCGCTCGACCGGGTGCGAACCCTCACGACCGTGACCGAGGTGCGCTGAGATGGACAGCCTGATCGACCTGTTGCCCGAACTCTGGATCGCCGCGGGGGAGACCCTCTACATCGTCGGCCTCACGCTCTTCTTCGGCGGGATCGGCGGCCTGCTCGTGGGCCTCGGCCTGTATCTGACCCGCGCCGGCAGCATCCTCGAGAACCGCGGGGTCTTCGTGGTGTTGAACCTGTTGGTGAACATCGTGCGGCCGATCCCGTTCATCATCTTCCTGGCCGCCGCCCAGCCGCTGGCCCGGACCGTGGTGGGAACCGGCATCGGCAACGCGGCGATCATTTTCACGATCTCGCTCGCGGCATCCTTCGCCATGGGGCGCATCGTGGAGCAGAACCTCCTCACGGTGACGCCCGGTGTGATCGAGGCGGCCCGCAGCGTGGGGGCCGGGCCGATCCGGATCATCTTCACGGTGCTGCTACCCGAGGCGCTCGGCCCGCTCATCCTCGGCTACACCTTCATCTTCGTGGCGCTCGTGGACATGTCGGCGGTAGCCGGCTACGTCGGCGGCGGCGGCCTCGGAAACTTCGCGCTGCTCTACGGTTACCGCCAGTTCAATCCCGTGGTGACCTGGGCGGCCGTGCTGCTGATCATTGTGCTTGTGCAGCTGGTGCAGTTCCTCGGAAACTGGCTGGCCCGGAAGGCATTCCGCCGGTAAGACGACCCCCGAGTGCGGGACATCTTTCGCGCGTTCTTTCAGCGCCGGACATCCCTCGTTCACCTCCGGTTCAGGTGATGCTCCCGGAACGGACATTCGTGGGCTGGACAGTACACGCGGGGTCGGCCTATTCGAGCCGCTTACACGTCACAGTGGCCCCTTCGCTGCATCATCCTTGCCCAGGGAGTCATCTTGTCGCCGAGCCCGAGCATCGTCTTCTCGGCGTTTGAATCCGCCGCCGACCCCCGATTGCATGGATGGGTGGCTTTCCGTGAGAGCGTGCAGAATGTCGGCACTCCCGTTAGGGCGGTCGCCGTGCGTGACGGGCACCGCGCCGGTCCCTTGCTCACGGGAGCGCCGCGGCACTCCGGTATCTGGCGACTGCTCGCCTCGAACCGGCGCGAGCTCGGCCGTAGCTCCTCCGTCTACGCAACGTTCTCCAGCGCGCGAGCCCACGTCCTCGAACTCAAGGGCCAGTGCGATTCGATGGTCGCCACGGTTGTCACGGGTCCCAAGGCCGGCACACACGGGTGGGTGATCAGCGTCGGTGATGTAGTCGTGATGACTGCAGGGCGCTGGTATGGCGCGGCGTCGACCAGCCGCGAGGCCTCGGCTGGAACCATTGAGGCTTTCCACAGCGCGCTCGTCGGTGCGGACGCCCGTCATGCCACGGAGGCCGGGCAGCGCGGCAACCGGGTACTCTCCGACGAGGAACGGGCCCTGTCCTGGTGACCGTGCGCAAGCACCGCGGAACCCCCATGATCGCCACGGTTGCCGGCCTCTCCGTGGTCGGCTGGCTGGTCTTCGGCTGGCTGGTACCCGGTTTCCAGGCACCCGAGGGCGTGCGGGCGAGTCTCGCACCGGCCGCGTCGGCGGTCATCACCACCGTGCCGCCAGAGGTTGCCCGATCGCTGCCCGCGGCCGAACCAGCGCCCGCCACGCTTGCCCTGCCGACGGTTACGCCTCCGATTGATGGCAATGCGGCGCTCGCCGACCCTGCCTGGGCCGTCCGCGTCGCCCAAGCGGCCGGCATCCCAGTGCGCGCCCTGCTCGGCTATGCAGGGGCGTCCCTGGCCCTGGCGGCCGAACAACCGGGCTGCCACCTCGGTTGGAGTACCCTGGCCGCCCTCGGCAACGTCGAATCCGGTCACGGCAGCCACGACGGTTCGGCACTCGGAGCGGATGGCGCCGCCCGCCCGGGCATCTTCGGCCCCGCACTCGATGGCAGCGCTTTCGCCGCGATGAGCGACACCGATCGCGGAGTCTGGGATGGCAGCACCGAATGGGACCGCGCGGTCGGGCCCCTGCAATTCATTCCGGCAACGTGGCAGCGATGGGGCGCCGACGGCAACGGGGACGGCGTCGACGACCCGCAACAAATCGACGATGCCGCCCTCGCCGCCGGCCGCTACCTCTGCCACTACGGCGAGCTGTCCCGGCCCGATCGCTGGCGCGCCGCCGTGTTCGCGTACAACCACGTCGATTCTTATGTGAACACCGTTGCCGCGACCGCGAATACCTACGCCGCGGTGGCGGGCGCGCGGTGACGCCGTATATAAACGTAGCGAGCTAAACCGCTCGGTGGCGCACGCCACTTCGCGCTCACCGCGCGGCCGCCGTTCTCCCGTGACTCGGCTGCCGCCGTGATGCGCGCCCACGTGCGGGCGCCCTCTTCGGGGCCCCCGGTCCTGCGCCGGGTGCAATCCCGCGCGCTCAACTCTCCACTACGCGTCCACCTCTAGCTGGACAAATCGACGCTCAGTGTTAACCAAGCGCCCCAAACATGTGTCTCGGACGTGCTACCGCCGCGTTCGTTCCGCTCCCCACACCCGAATGTGCAAGGACACCCATGTCGTTTTCGACCCTCTTCGACGCGCCTGCGATCGAGCCGCCAACGGTCGACCCGGCGAACCCGGACTCGTCCCCGCGCCGCTTACTGACAGCACGTCCCTCGGTCTCGGACTCGGTGTTCCGTTCGGTGGCCTTCTTCGCCGGCTGCATCACCGTGGCGATCATGCTCGCCGTGGGCGTGTTCCTGTCGTTGCGTGCCTCGCAGGCCCTCGGCGTCGCCGGGTTCAGCTTTCTGGTCGAGCAGGACTGGTCGCCGGAGTCGCAGAAATTCGGCATCGCATCCGTCTTGTTCGGCACCATCACGATCGCGGTGATCGCGATGTGCGTCGCCGTGCCGCTCGCCCTCGGCACGGCCCTGCTCATCTCCGAGGTCGCCCAGGGCCGGATGAGCTCCACGCTCGTCACGCTCGTCGACCTGATGGCCGCCGTGCCGAGCGTGGTCTTCGGCCTCTGGGGCGTCTTCTTCCTGCAGGCCAACGTGATCCCGGTCGCCACCTGGATCTCCAGCTACTTCGGCTGGATCCCGCTGTTCCGGGTGGCGGATGCCAGTGGGCAAGCGCTCACCGAGGCCAGCGCGTTCACCTCCTCGGCGTTCATCGCCGGCATTGTCGTCGGCCTCATGGTGGTCCCGACCCAGACGTCGGTCATGCGCGAGGCCTTCTCCCAGGCGCCGATCGGCGAGCGCGAGGCCGCCTTCGCGCTCGGGTCGACGCGCTGGGGCATGATCCGTGCGGTCGTGCTGCCCTTCGGTCGTGGCGGCATCATCGGCGGCACCATGCTCGGCCTCGGCCGTGCTCTCGGTGAGACCATCGCCGTCTACATGATCATTTCGCCGATCTTCACGATCAACTGGGAGGTGCTGAAGACCGGCACCAACTCCGTCTCCGCGCTCATCGCCCTCCGCTACGGCGAATCCAGCTCATTCGGCCTCTCCGCGCTGATGGCAGCCGGACTCGTACTGTTCCTGATCACCCTCGTGATCAACTTCACGGCCTCGTCGATCGTGGCACGGTCTCGATCCGGGGCGGAGAGCGACTGATGACGATCACGCACGCACCCAACATAACGCACGCCGCGACCAGCACCTGCACGACGAACGACACCCACACCACGACGATCCCGGCCTACGACGGCACCCCGATCGGACCGCGACGCCGGGTGCGCGGCGCCCGGCTCGACGACCGGTTCAACGTTCTCGGTGCCGCCGCAGCCGGAATCGCCGTCGCGGTGCTCCTCTTCGGCTGGATCACTCCGCTTTCCGGCGGCGTGGGCTGGGCGCTCGTGGCGTATCTGGCGTTCCTTGGCTTCTACGCCCTGCTCGTAAGCTTCACGAGCGACGCGCAGGAGGTCAAGGACCGCGTGATGGCGGTGCTGCTATCAAGCGCCGGTGTGGTGCTCTTCGGCGCCCTGGTCTTCGTCGTGGCGTTCACTCTGATACGCGGGCGGGAAGCCCTGCCTCATCTGAACTTCTTCACCCAGAGCATGGAATTGGCCGGACCCCTCGACGGCCTCGACCTGGGCGGTATCGTGCACGCGATCCTGGGCACGCTCATGCAGATTTCGATGGCGCTGGCGGTCACGATTCCGCTCGGCATCACCACCGCCCTGTTCCTGAACGAGGTCGGTGGCCGATTCGCGAGGTTCGTGCGCACCATTTCGGATGCGATGACCGCGCTGCCGTCCATCGTGGCCGGCCTGTTCGTCTACTCGGCGATCATCGTGCTGATCACGCACCAGCGGTCAGGCTTCGCCGCGGCCATGGCGATCACCGTCATGATGCTCCCGATCGTCATCCGGGCCTCGGATATCGTGATTCGCCTGGTCGCCGGCAACCTGCGGGAGGCCGCCTATGCCCTCGGTTCCACCCGCTGGGCCACCATCTGGTATGTCGTGCTGCCGACCGCCCGGCCCGGACTGGCAACGGCCGTGATCCTGGGCACAGCCCGCGGCATCGGCGAGACCAGCCCAGTGTTGCTCACCTCGGGTGTCACCGCGGTGACCAACCTGAACCCCTTCGCCGGCCCGATGATCTCCCTCCCGCTGCAGGTCTTCGACTTCGTCAAGTCTCCTGAGCCCACCATGATCGCCCGAGGTTTCGGCACGGCCGCCATCCTGATCCTCCTGGTGCTCACCCTCTTCGCCCTTGCTCGACTCATTGGCGGCACCGGTCCCGGCCAGTTGTCCCGTCGGCGGCGACTGCGCGTCGACGCCGCATCGGAGCGGGACCTGCAACGGATGAGCGTACGGGGTGACCTCGGTCCGGGGATCACCGGAACCAATTCAATGCTCCGGCCGACCAGTTCACCTACCGACCTCACCACGAAGGAGACGTCCTCGTGACGCCGCAAACCCGACAGATTCGCACAGTCCGAGCCTTATTCGCGCTCGTCGTTGTGCTGCTGAGCGTTTTCACGGCGCCAGCTGCCCAGGCAGCGAGTTACGACCAAATCACCGGTACCGGCTCGACCTGGTCGCAGAACGCCCTGGACCAGTGGCGCAAGAATGTTGCCAATAACTACGCGATGACGGTGAACTACTCCGGAGTCGGCTCATCGGCCGGGCGCCGTGACTTCGTCGCGGGCAACGTGGACTTCGCCGTCAGCGAGATCCCGTTCCAGACCGCCCCGGAGGACGGTTCGGCCCCCGAGGTGCCTGCCCGCGGTTACGCCTACATGCCCATCGTGGCTGGTGGCACGTCCTTCATGTACAACCTGAAAATCGGCGGCAAGCGAGTCACAAACCTTCGGCTCAGCGGAGAGGTCATCACCAAGATCTTCACCGGCGCCATCACGAAGTGGAACGACCCTGCCATCGCGACCGACAACCCCGGGCTGGCCATGCCCGACAAGGGTATCGTGCCCGTCGTTCGCTCGGACGGCTCCGGCTCCACGGCGCAATTCACACTCTGGATGTCCAAGCAGCACCCGGCCCTCTGGAATTCCTTCTGCACGAAGGTCGGCCGGTCTGCCCCCTGCGGCCTCACCTCGCAGTTCCCCACCTAAGGCAACGCCAAGGCGCAAAGCGGATCCTCAGGCGTCGCCGGCTACGTGAGCCAGGACTACGGCGAGGGTGCGATCACCTACGTGGAGTACTCCTACGCCAAGAACTCCGGTTTCCCCGTCGCCAAGGTGCTCAACGCCGCGGGTTACTACACGGAACCCACGGCCAGTTCCGTGGCCGTCGCACTGCTGAAGGCATCCATCAACACCACACCCGGGCCTACCTACCTCACCCAGATCCTGGACGGCGTGTACAACAACGCGGACCCCCGCACCTACCCACTCGCGAGCTACTCCTACATGATCGTGCCGACCGAAGTCGGCGGCGTCTTCACCGCCAAAAAGGGCCTGCCCCCGGTACATTCGCACATTACATGCTCTGCGAGGGGCAGCAGCAGGCCGAAGCCCTGGGCTACTCGCCTCTGCCGATGAACCTTGTGCTGGCCGGCTTCGACCAGATCAAGCGAGTGCCAGGCGCCGATGCCAGCGGCGTCGACATCAACAAATGCAACAACCCGACATTCAAACCAGGTGACTCCCCGTCAAGCAACCTGCTGGCCACCACGGCTCTCCAGCCGGCCGCCTGCGACAAGATGGGGGCCAACCAGTGCACCACCGGCACGGCCGGGGCGCTGGCAGACACGGCCGTGTCCGGTAGCGGATCGGGTGGTGGCGCGGCCGGCTCAGCCGCCGCGACAACTGCCGGGGGAACGGCTTCGCCGGCAGGGTCCGGGGGAACAGGTGCGGTGGCGCAAGTCGGAACGGATGCGGCATCAGGCGCGGTGGCCTCGCCCGTGTACGACGAGAACGGCGCCCTCGTGTCCACGGTCGGCGCCACGGCAACCGGCGTGGTCGGCACGGCCATCGCCGCACCGTTCACGTTGGCGGAAGGCGGGTGGGGCGCCCAGCAATCGATCATGCTCGTCGCCGGGCTTCTCCTGCTGGCCGCAGCCGTGCTGCCGCCGGTGCTCGCCGGCCGGTTCAAACCGCGTGTCGCGAAGGCAGGAACCAAGTGAAGCGCGTCACGTTCGCCCCGAAGAACGCGCTCTGGGCCCGCGCCGGCGCCAGCGGAATCGTCGTCGGTCTGCTGGTCGGCGTGGGTGTCGCCGCGCTCGGCTCCCTGGTTCCCTCTGCAGCATCCGCTGACACGTCGACCGCGGTCACGGTCGCGTCGAGGGGCTACGACCCGGACGTCGCCACCGCCCCCTTCCCCGACCTCAAGGTCACCGTGTCCCAAACCGAGGACCTCGTTTCCCAGGGGATCGTCGTCAACTGGAGCGGAGGCAAGAAGTCCGAGCGGCCCGATGGCAGCTCGGGAGGTCAGGACTTCCTCCAGATCGCGCAGTGCTGGGGAGACGACCCGACGGATTCCAGCCGCCCGGATCGCACGACCTGCCAGTACGGCGGCTTCCCTGGCAAGGCCGCGTCCACCCGCGACACAGGGGTCAGCCAGGACCAGGTGGCCCGGCAGGACGCGCAGTACACATCTCCCGCCAACGGGTTCACCATTCCGGCGTTCACCGCGATTCCCTACCGCGCATCCACGGGCGGTTCGATCTCGTCGGTGTTCGCCGACTCGGCCAACGTTCTCACGCATCATGTCGTGGATCCCCTGACGGGCCTCGTGCAGAAGGCCACCGGTTCGCCGTCCGACACCGGGGTCACATTGCCCGACGGCATCTCCGGCGTTGACCTGGCCACCAACGAGTTTTACACCCAGTACACGACGAATGAGGTGCCCTGGGCCGGATCGAGCGACAGTGGCGACGGCTCCGTCAAATTCGAGGTGCAGACCGCGATGCAGTCCCCGGGCCTGGGCTGTGGCACACCCGTGACCGCCGCGGACGGCTCTGTCTCCGGAAAATCCTGCTGGCTCGTGGTCATCCCGCGCGGAAAAAGCGACGCGGGGGAGTCCTACATCACCAAGTCCGGCCTGCTGTGGGACTCCTGGAAGCACAGCGTGGCCGTCAAGCTGGACTTCAAGCCCATCGGCCAGCGCTGCGCCATCGGCTCGGCCGAGAAGCAGCTCTCCGGAAGCGAACTGGTCGCCGCGGCGATCGGGTCATGGCAACCCAAAGTGTGCACCGGTGCGACGGGTTCCTCTTTCGCGCTCAGCATCGGCAACGAGGAGGACGCGCTTGCCGCGGCGAGCCTCACGACACCCAGCCCGCTGGCTCTCACCTCACGTCCCCTGCAAACCGACAGGGTCGATCCCGTCGCATACGCACCGATCGCCCTCAGCGGCGTCGCAGTTTCGTTCTCCATCGACCGCCGGGTGAAACCGGCGGGCGCAGTTCCCCAGGAATACAAGGCCAGGAATACCGAGGCGTTCACGTCACTGAACCTCACGCCTCGCCTGGTCGCCAAGCTCCTCACTAATTCTTATCTCGACTCACTGCCTTCCGGGGCGCCGGCCACGTCGGATTCCCTCAAGTTCTTCGGCTACACCGACTCCGCGAACCCTGGCGCGAACGCGCGCAACCTCACGGTCGACCCCGATTTCCTGGCGGTCAACGACGATGAGTGGAAGTACCAGGACCTGACCGGGCCGTCCCTGGGAGACATGCTCCTTCCCTCCGGGAGATCCGACGAGGCCCAGCAACTGTGGCGTTACGTCCTTTCCGACCCCGCCGCCGTCGAATTCCTGAACGGAACGCCCGACACGTGGGGAATGAAAGTCAACCCCTGGTCGTCCACCAATGCCGCTGTCAACCCGTCCGGGACGGCCATGACGATTCCCCGCACGAATTTTCCGAAGGCTGATCCACTGGAGCGGCCCGCGGCCGCTGCCGGCACCGGAACAACGGCGGTGAACCTGGTCACCTGGCGCCCCTACACCAGCGACTTCGAGAGCGGCGCGTATCTCACCCTGCGCGGCGACGGGCAGGAGCTCGGCGACTGGAACCCCACCAGCGTCCCGCCGAAGTTCGGCAAGAGCGTGCGCAGCCTGGTGGGCAACCAGCGCGTGCTTGGCGTCACCACCGCAGCCGCGGCCGCTCGCTACCAAACGGTGACGGCGTCATTGCAGAACTCAGCGGGCTCGTTCGTGGCGCCATCGCCGGAGTCCATGCTCGCGGCCTCCGCCGCCATGGTGCCGACCAGCACAAACCCCAAGGTGCTCGAATACGACCCGGCGAACCCAAGCGCCAAGGCTGCCGCCACAGCGTACCCAATGACGATGCCGGTCTATGCCGCGTTGAATCCGCTGCAAACGGATGCCGCCCAGAGGGCCATCTACGCCAACCTGATCCGGTACGCGGTGGTGGCAGGCCAGGTACCTGGGACGGAGATCGGGCAGCTGCCGCGCGGCTACACCCCGCTCCCGAAGAGCTGGGTGGACCAGGCGCTCGCCGCCGCGACCGCAATCGAACAGGGCGGCAGCCCGGTCGTCGCAATGGCCATGCCCGAGACTGCCCCTGCGGTCGACAGGCCGGCCTATGTGCCGACCCCGTCAACCTACGGTCCGGCAGAGTTCCAGGCTCAAGCCGCGCCGGTGGTGGCCGACGCCGCGGTCGACCCGGCCGCGACGGGCGCCGTCGTCGACCCCTTGGTGGCGAGACCGACGCCCGCGGACCCGGTCATGGGACCGGTACGCGCGGCGGTGCCGGCCGGGCTGCTCTCCGGCCTGCTCGCCGCCTGCGGCGTCCCCTTTATTTCGCGCGTTCGGAGACGATCCTGATGCGCGCCCAACGTGACGCTTCGCGCGGAAACCCCGCTTCGGACCGTAGCGCTGAGACAAGAGGGACCCATCCGGATCCGTCTCCTGCATCACCCACGAAAGGCACCCCAGTGAACACCAAGAAGGCTCTTGCGCTCTGCGCAACTGTCGGCGTGGCCATCTCCGGCCTTGTCATCGTCAGCCCGGCTAACGCCGAGCCCGTCTCGAACAGCTACTCCATCGTCGGCTCCGACACCCTCGAGGACGTCGTCAGCGCCCTGGCCAACGGCTCGGGCCTTTCGGGCGCGTCGGTTCGTTCGACAGCCAACGGAAACAGCATCGGCTCGTTCGACGCGACCGGCACCCCGTTCATCACGACGAAGTCCTCCGGTGTGCGTTTCGGTCGCCCGAATGGCTCAAGCGACGGGCGCACGGCCCTTCTCCGTTCCATTGACGGCGCCCCGTACACGTCCGGAACCGTCGGCGCGCCCGCGGGCGTCATCATCACGGGGCAGATCGACATCGCCCGTTCGTCCGGATCAGGCACGGTCGACCCGGCAGGTAGCCTGATCCAGGTGCCTTTCGGTCGCGACGCGATCGCCTACGCGTATGACAGCGCTTCGACGGCAGCCGGGATCGGTACCATCGACACCGCGACCATGACGAGTCTTTACACCTGCAGCGTCACCACCCTCGGCGGAGTGAAGGTCACACCGGTCATCCCGCAGGCCGGTTCCGGAACGCGCAAGGACTTCATGTCCAAGATCGGCGTCACGGATTCGACCCTGGGTTCGTGTGTCACCGTGGGTCAGGAGCACGACGCCTCTGACCTGAATATCAACACTGTCGCGCCTATGTCGGTGTCCCGCTGGGTCGCCATGAACACTGGTGCGAGCTTCCCCAAGAAGAAGGACACCACGGTCCTGGGCTCCCTGGTCGCAGGCACCACCCCCGTGACAGGCACCGGCACCTCGATGGCCCCGGTGGCCGCCTACTACGCCGACTCTCGTTGGGGAAGCGACACGTACCTCGTTGTGCAGTACGCACGAGTTGACCCGACGAATGCCGCATATGACTCGACTCTGGCCGACCTGCTCGATCCGACAAAAAGCGCCAGCCTGACGAACTCCCAGACGACTTTTGCCGCCAAAGCCGGTTCGTTGAAGAAAAAATTCGGCATTCTCGCACCCTCGACCACCACCGCCGTTCGAATCTCCAAGTGACCTTCGCCCAAGAACAGGACTGTAAATAAATGAAGATCAACAAGAAGTCGCGTCTCGTCGCCGCCGGCGTCGTTTCGCTCGCTCTGGTCGCCGGAGCCACGGCCGCGGCGACTGCCGCGACAGCCGCAACGCAGACGAATGGTTCTGCCGCTCCCGTTTACATGTACGACACGGATGCCGTCCAGAAGTCGGACGGCTACGTCTGGGGCTGGAAGGAGGACCTCTTCGGCTCCTCCACTCAGGGCGACATCAACGGCGAGTTCACCTGCCCGGCGAACTCAACGAATATCTTCGCCTTCCTGGCCACCCCCGGAACCGAAAACACCGTCCTCACCTGGAAGGCGTACGCGCCCCTCGCGTTCAACGGAGCGACACGCAACGTGCTCAACCCGACCCTCGCGCCGATCTCGCTCATCAATAACTCCCAGACTGCGGCCAGGAACGCCGGCGGCAACTACAGCCTGGGCCTCGCGTGCACGATGAACTCTGGTGTCACAGTGACCGCCGCCTTCTACCGTACGATCAGCGTCGTTCCGGTCACCGGCGCCTTCACGTTCCTGCCGCAGGCCGATGTGCCGGTGACGCCGACGCCGACTCCGACTCCGACGCCGACTCCGACGCCGACCGCGACTTCGACGCCGACCGCGACTTCGACGCCGACCGCGACTTCGACGCCGACCGCGACTTCGACGCCGACCGCGACTTCGACGCCGACCGCGACTTCGACGCCGACCGCGACGCCGACGCCGACTGTGACGCCAACGCCGACCGCGACGCCGGCTGCGGTTCCTGCTGTGACGCCGGGCCTCAACTCCGGCTCGTCGGGCAACCCGGCGTCTGGCTCGTCAGAGCGCGTTGCCGCAGCGACGAAGGCCGACAAGGAGCTCGCGTCGACCGGAACCGCCAACACCCTTCCGCTGCTGGCTTCGGGCATGCTCGCCCTCGCGGCCGGGGCCGGCGTGATTATCGCGCGTCGCTTCCGCCGCGCTGACAAGTAGGCAGCACACCGTACGTCCGAAGGCCACGGGACGAGTTGTCCCGTGGCCTTCGGGCGTTCGTCGGCGTCTATGCGTCTGTTGAGTTGATGCATTGGTGCTCGCGCGCGAGATCGCGTTTCCCCGTCGTTTGCTCTGCGTCCAGCATGCCGAAACCTGGAATGGACTAACTTGATTGTGCTCACATCCACTGCCGCGCCCCGCCTGACGGCCGTGACCCTCATCGCAATGTCCTTGATTTGCGGGCTTGCCGGGCTCACCGCGACCCCCGCGAGCGCCGAGGCTGCCACGAATGGGCCTAGCGGTATGAGCGGGGAGCCGACGAACATCCACGATTTCTTCTATGTCAGCGGGCTCACCGTGCTACCCGCTCCGCAGATCGGGCCGGAGGGCGGGGACCTGACCCTGGAGTTCACGATGAAGAACGTCAGCACCGCCCCGATCACCTCGAGCCTCCGGTTCTGGCTCGACAATGCGATCAACCTGCCCGTCCAGACGCTCGACACGGTCGAGGTTGCCAACCTCGCACCGGGGGAGACACGCACCATGAGGGCAACCTTTGAAGATGTCGGCCAGTGGACCTTCTTCCGAGGCCACGTGACGATGACTCCGCCCGTGGACATCGCCGGCACGGCTCTCTGGTCGCTGACCCGCGACTCGTTCACGCTCATCCTGCCGTGGTTCCTCACGGCGATGCTCGTGCTCCTGGCAGCGCTCGTCCTGGCGGTGCGCCAGTTGCTTCGGCTCCGCCGGTCGCGACGCCCACTGCCCGACCTCGCACTCGGCTACGGGCCGGTCACATCGTGACGGTTGCCACAACGCTCCGGCGACCGAAGCTGCCAACGCCGCCGCGGCGCATGCCCGTGCCCCCGCGCGCATTCGTGGTGCTGAGCGCACGCGAGCAGGCCATCCGCACCACGCTCACGATCGTTGCCGTGCTCATCTTCGGCTTTCTCGCCAACCTCACGATTTTCGGCCAAGTGCAGCACTTCGTCTCGCAGCAGCAGCTGACGAACTCGCTGCGAGCAGAGCTCGCTCAGGGCACGGCCCCGGTCAGCGAGGGCACCGTGGACCAGGTTCTGCTCGAGGCCGGAGCCCCAGTGGCGCTGATCGACATTCCCTCGATCGGGGTGCACGAGGTGGTCGTCGAAGGAACCGACTCCGGTACCCTGCGTGCCGGACCGGGCCACCGCCGCGATACCGTGTTGCCGGGCCAGGCCGGCTACAGCGTCATCATGGGCCGCGCCGCTGCCTACGGCGGCCCTTTCGCCCGACTGCAGGAGTTACGACCGGGGCAGCAGTTCACCGTCATCACCGGGCAGGGCCGTCAGGAATTCTCCGTTCTCGGCGTTCGGTACGCGGGTGACCCCATGCCGGCTCCCCTCGGCGCGGGGAAGAGCCGCCTGATCCTCGTGACGGCTCGCGGCCCCGCGTTTGTGCCGAGCGGGATCGCCCGGGTGGATGCTGAGCTCGTTTCGGAAACGAAACCGGCGGGCGTCCGAGCGACCACATTCGTGACCCTGCCTGCCGTCGACCGGGAGCTCGCCACTGACACCAGAACGGTGTGGGCGCTTGTGTTCGCCTTGCAGTTCCTGCTGCTGGTCGAGCTTGCCGCCGTGTGGGCCTATCGACGCGTCGGCCTCCGCAAAACCTGGACGGTTTTCCTCCCCGTCGTCACCGTGGGCGGCCTGTTCGTGGCCGACCAGGTGGTGCGCCTGCTTCCGAACCTGCTGTAGAAACGATGGAGTCCATGAACGACGAAATGATCAACGCTGACGCGACGCAGGTGCTGCCGCTACAGAAGGCGCCACGGCAGCGAGAGAGCAGGCTGCGCCCGCCGGCTCGATCCGCCGTGCCGACCCTGACGAGTCGCCTGTCCGTGCCGTGGCGCAAACGCCCGGCCGGCCAGGACCTGTCCCCGGAAGCCCCGGGCCACGCGGCTGTGGGGGACCTCGCCCCACTGGCCACCCTCGAAGGCCGCAACGTTTCCGCCTGGTTCGGCGAGCGTCAGGTTCTCGACCGGGTCAACCTCGTGATGCCCGCGGGTTTCATCACCTCGCTGATCGGGCCGTCGGGCTGCGGCAAGTCGACGTTCCTGCGCATCCTGAACCGGATGCATGAGCTCGTTCCCTCCGCAAGCCTGGCCGGAGAGGTGCTCCTCGACGGCGTAGACATCTATGACCCGGAACGCAAGCTCGTCGACGCCCGCAAACACATCGGGATGGTCTTCCAGAAGCCCAACCCCTTCCCGGCGATGTCGATCTACGACAACGTCATCGCAGGCCTCACCCTCACCGGCCAGCGTGCCTCGAACGACGAGAAGGACTACCTCGTGGAGAGCTGCCTGACCAAGGCCGGCCTGTGGAAGGAAGTGCGGGACCGTCTTCGGGAGCCGGGCGGCGGGCTGTCCGGCGGCCAGCAGCAACGCCTGTGCATCGCCCGATCCCTGGCGGTGACTCCGCGCATCCTGCTCATGGACGAACCGTGCTCGGCCCTCGACCCCACGTCGACGCGGGTGATCGAGGAGACCATGCTCGAACTCGCCCGGGAGGTGACCATCGTGATCGTGACCCACAACATGCAGCAGGCGCAGCGCGTCTCGCAGAACTGCGCCTTCTTCCTCGCCGCTCAGGGCACGCCCGGCGGGATCGTGGAACACGGACCCACCGACGCCATGTTCGGCAACCCGATCGACCCGCGCACCGCGGACTACGTCAACGGCCGGTTCGGGTAACGATCGGCGGCCTGGGATCTGAGAACCGGCCGGAAACTGGGGGTCAGCTTTTCCCCTCCGGGTCGCCTGGCCGAATTACACTGAAGCATGACTTCCGCTGGCTATGCCGAGATCGAACGCACTTTCGACGTCAACCCGGCGACGACGCTGCCGCCCCTGCACGACCTGCCGGGCGTCACCCACGTGGAGCCGCCCGTCGAGCACCACCTCGATGCCCTCTACTACGACAGCATCGACTTGGTCCTCGCCAGCCGGCGGCTGACCCTGCGCCGCCGCACCGGGGGAGTCGACGCCGGCTGGCACCTCAAGCTCCCGGTCGCCGTTGACGAGCGTCGCGAGATTCGGGAGCCGCTGGGCGAGCACCCGGAGCACATCCCGGAGGCCATCCTCAACCTCGTGCGCGCGGTGCTCCGCGGCCGCACACTGGTGCCCGTGGTGCGGCTGCGCACCCGACGCACGGTGCACGAACTCGTCGGCGAGGACGACCAGGTGCTCGCCGAGGTGTGCGACGACGAGGTGCAGGCCGACCGGCTCGCGCCGGAGCCGCTCAGCCAGACCTGGCGGGAATGGGAGGTCGAGCTCGTGCACGGCTCCCGCGACCTGCTCGACGCCGCCCAGGTGCGGCTCGCGTCGGTCGGCGTGGAGCCATCCGGAACCCCGTCCAAACTTGCCCGCGCCCTCGGCGACGCTCTGCCGCCCTTCGTCACGGTCCCAGTACCTCGGCCGACCCGCAAGAGCTCCGCCGGTGCCGTGCTGCTGAAGTACGTGCACGAACAGGTGCGGGCGATCGGCACTCAGGATGCCCGGGTCCGAGAGAACGACGTGGACGGCGTGCACCGGATGCGCGTGGCCACCCGCCGCCTGCGCTCGGTCCTGTCCACTTACCGGGACTGTCTGGACACCGCGGTCACCGGGCCTCTCCGCAACGAGCTGCGCTGGCTGGCCGGCTCGCTCGGCGCCGCCCGGGACGCGGAGGTGATCCGGCAGCGCCTCGCCCACCGGCTCGGGCAGGAACCGGCCGAACTCGTCGTGGGTCCGCTGACGGAGCGCATCGACGAACATTTCGCGGCGGTCATCCGGGGTGCCTGCAGCCAGACCCTCGCCGCCCTCGACTCCGAGCGGTACTTCCGGCTGCTCGACACACTCGACGCCGTGCTGGCCGCCCCGCCGCTGCTCCCTCCGGCGGACAAGCCCGCGAGCATCGTCATCCCCGAACTGATCCGCGCGGACTGGAAGCGGCTGCGCGCATCCGTTTTCCTGGCGCAAGGCACCCCGTCGGGCGCTGTGCGCGACGAGGCGCTGCACGAGGCGCGCAAACGGGCCAAGCAGCTGCGCTATGCGGCCGAGACGGCCACGCCGCTGCGGCGCAGCCGAGCGGTGCGGCTCGTAGCCGCGGCCCGGCAGGTGCAGGACACCCTCGGCGACCATCAGGACAGCGTCGTCGCCCGGGAGAAGCTGCTCCGGCTCGGCATGGCCGCGTACCTGCAGGGTGAGAACGCCTTCAGCTACGGTCGGCTGCACGCAGTGGAACAGAACGGGGCCGCCGCCGTGGAGGCGCGTTTCTTCCGCACCTGGCGGGACTTTCCCAAGGCCTCGATCGCGAAATAACTTAGTCGAAGCCGAGGCTGAGCTTGCGCAGCAGGGTCGCGAGACCGGCCTGCTCGCTCGGCGACAGCATGGCGAGCAATTCGGCCTCGGCGTCGACCAGCCGGGTGATGGCGGCATCCACCCGGGTGAGCCCGGCCGGGTTCATCCCCACGAAAATGCCGCGTCCGTCATTGGGGTCCGTGCGCCGGGTGACCAGCCCGCGCTCGACGAGCCGGTCGATCCGGTTGGTCATCGTGCCGCTGGAGACCAGCGTCTGCTGCAGCAGGGCCTTCGGGCTCAGCTCGTAGGGTGCCCCCGCGCGGCGCAGCGCCGAGAGCACGTCGAACTCCCAGGAGTCCAACTCTGAGCGGGAGAACGCGGTGCGGCGGGCGCGGTCCAGGTGCTTGGACAGACGGGCCACGCGCGACAGCACCTGAAGCGGTGCGAAGTCAAGGTCGGGCCGTTCGCGCAGCCAGGCGTCAACGATCCGGTCGACTTCGTCATGTGCGGGCATCCGTCTATTATCCCGCTCGGGCACGCCAACCGGCGCAGGAGCGCGTCCCAGGAGCGCCGGGGCGCGCTATCGGCGCGATATCTGGCAGACTTGTCACCGTTGGTCGGCCCGCGGTCGACGAATTCCGCCGTGGTGTAATGGCAGCACGACAGCCTTTGGAGCTGTTAGGTCTAGGTTCGAGTCCTGGCGGCGGAGCACTGCATGGCGTCACCATCCGGTCTTCCCCGGGCGGCTCCACCGAAGCTAGAGGAAACCCCGTGACTGATTCCCGACTCGCAATCGTCGTGCTGGCCGCCGGCCAGGGCACCCGCATGAAATCAAGCACTCCGAAACTGCTGCACGAGTTGGCCGGTCTGCCCATTCTCAGCCATGTGCTGGCGACCTCCCGCGCCCTCGAAGCGGCACATGTCGTCACCGTGGTGCGCCACGAGCGCGACCAGCTGGCCGCCCTCGTCGGCAAGGACCTGCCCGAGAGCCTGATCGTCGACCAGGACGAGCTGCCCGGCACCGGACGGGCCGTGGAGCAGGCCATCACCGCTCTCCCCGATGACTTCGAGGGCGACGTGCTCGTGGTCAGCGGCGACGTGCCGCTGCTCAACGCGGCCACGCTGGCCAGTTTCGTCGCCGCGCACCGCGACCGGGACGTCTCGGCCACCGTGCTCTCTTCCTTTCCGGAAGATGCCACCGGCTATGGCCGCATCGTGCGCTCCGAAGAGGGCGCCTTCGACCGCATTGTCGAGCAGAAGGATGCGACGGCCGAGGAACGTGCCATCTCCGAGACGAACGCCGGGGTCTACGTCTTCCGCGTAGCCGAGTTGCGCGAGCAGCTGGCCAACGTCACCACCGAGAACGCGCAGGGAGAGAAGTACCTCACCGACGTGGTCGGGCTGCTGCGCCAGGCCGGGGCCGAAGTGCGGGCCGTGCCGGTCGCCGACGCCTGGCTGGTGGCCGGCATCAACGACCGGTCCCAGCTCAGCGAGACCGCGCGCCAGCTGAACGGCCTCATCGTCTACGGCTGGCAGCTGGCCGGCGTGACCGTGCAGGATCCTGCCACCACCTGGATCGACCTCAAGGCGAAGCTGGCTCCGGATGTCATCATCCGGCCGGGCACGCAGATCCTCGGTTCGACCGTGATCGAGACCGGTGCCGTGATCGGCCCGGACACCACCCTCCTCGATTGTGAAATCGGCGAGAACGCGGTGGTGAAGCGCACGGATGCGACGCTCGCGGTCATCGGCGCCGGCGCATCCGTCGGTCCGTTCGCCTATCTGCGCCCGGGCACGAATCTGGGCGCTGACGGCAAGATCGGTACCTTTGTCGAGACCAAGAACGCGACCATCGGCGTGGGTAGCAAAGTGCCGCACCTCAGCTACGTCGGCGACGCGACCGTGGGAGTGGGATCGAACATCGGGGCCGGCACGATCTTCGCTAACTACGACGGTGTGACCAAGAACCACAGTGAGATCGGGTCCCACGTGCGCACCGGGTCGCACAACGTGTTCGTCGCGCCGATTAGGATTGGGGACGGGGCGTACACGGGTGCCGGAACAATCGTCCGTAAGGACGTGCCGGCCGGGGCCTTGGGCCTCACCGTGGCCCCACAACGCAATATGGACGGCTGGGTACAGACCAACCGCCCAGGAACCGATGCGGCGGCGGCTGCGGCAAAGAGTGGAGACTAGGTGTCTGGAATCAAGACCAGCGGCGAAAAGCGACTTGTATTGGTTTCGGGGCGAGCACACCCGCAACTGGCACTGGACATCGCCACGGAACTTGGTACCGAACTCGTTCACACCGACGCACGCACCTTCGCGAACGGCGAGATCTACGCGCGATTCGATGAGAGCGTGCGCGGCTCGGACACCTTCGTGATCCAGTCGCACACCGACCCGATCAACGAGTGGCTGATGGAACAGCTGATCATGGTCGACGCGCTCAAGCGGGCCTCCGCCAAGCGCATCACGGTCGTGGCGCCGTTCTACCCTTACGCCCGCCAGGACAAGAAGGGCCGCGGCCGCGAGCCGATCTCGGCCCGGCTGATCGCCGACCTGTTCAAGGTCGCCGGAGCCGACCGGATCATGGCCGTCGACCTGCACGCCGCCCAGATACAGGGCTTCTTCGACGGCCCCGTCGACCACCTCTTCGCCATGCCCGTGCTGCTCGAGCACTTCAAGGAGAAGCTCGACCCGGCCACCCTGACTGTCGTCTCGCCCGACATGGGCCGCGTGCGCGTCGCCGACATCTGGAGCGACAAGCTCGGCGCCCCGCTGGCCATCATCCATAAGCGTCGCGACCCGAAGGTCGCCAACCGGGTCTCCGTGCACGAGATCGTCGGCCAGGTCGAGGGTCGCGTCTGCCTGATCGTCGACGACATGATCGACACCGGCCGCACAATCGTTCTCGCCGCCGAGGCCCTGCGCGCCGCCGGCGCGATCGGCGTCGTCGTCGCCGCCACCCACGCCGTGTTCAGCCACCCGGCGCTGGAGCTGCTGCAGAATCCCGCGATCTCCGAGGTCGTCGTCACCGACACCCTGCCGATCCCCGAGGAGAAGCGCTTCCCCACGCTCACCGTACTGCCGATCGCGCCGCTTCTGGCACGGGCCATCCACGAGGTCTTCGACGAGGGTTCCGTCACCTCGATGTTCGAGGGCGCCGCATAGCCGCGGGCCCTTCGCACAGCGAACCCCGGCCGGTCGTCGACGGATGTCGGTGACCGGCCATCAGTCTGTCGGGGCTCAGTCCTGATCGGGACCGGGTCTACACCGGCATCTCGGTGCTGGGCGCCCGGGGCGCCGAGGGAATGATGCCGAGCGGCACGACATACGTCTCGCGCTCGTTCAGATCGATCGCGTAGCACTGCCAGCCGAAGCCGCCCGGACCGTTCAGCTCGAAGCGGGCGTCGAAGTCGACGGCGCCCGGATAGTACCGAGCCGTGGCCACGCTGCACGCATTGGCGGCCGTGGTCGTTGCCACCTGCACGCTCGTCAGGATGCCGGGCACGATCAGCGCCACGAGCCCGAGCACGACGACGATGCGCATGATCAGGAGGGTGCGCGGACTGCGCAGGGGCCGGCCGGCATCCAGCGGCTCGTAACCGGAGAGTTCGGGGTGGTCGTCGCTCGTCATCAGGCTCCCAGTATCGCAAACAAGGCTGCTTCGTGCTGAACCTCCCCAACAGTTGCCCCAGCGGACGACTGTTGCCGGTGTGCGGGCAACAGTCGTCCGCTGCGGCAACGTTTGTTCCGCCGGGAGCGACGCGGCCACCCCTCCCCAGGCTCCCCGGGCCGCGCGGGCCCCACGGAACACGGGGGAGCGGCACCGTACCCGCTTCACACCGCGAACCTCGGCAGATGGCTGACGCGCGAATCGACGAGCACACCGGACTGTACCTCTCGGGCGGGGCCGCCGCCACAGAGTCAGACGACCGGCACTTTCGGCGCGAGGCGCAGTTCGGGAGGAGTGCACTACGGCTACGCCGCGGTGTCTTCACCACGACGGAACACTGGGGGCCGCTCCCACCGCGACAGAGGCACCTCGCCGAGATCCGCGCGGTCGTCGCCACGCGAATGCGCGACCCTCTGATCAGCCATCAATCGGCGGCGGCCGTGTGGGGGATTCCCCTGGCCGAGGCCTGGCCGAGCACGGTGCACGTGCTCGCACCACCGCAGTCCCGGGCGCGGAGCAAGAATGGCGTGACGGTCCACCGCATCGACGTTCCCGACGGTGACATCGTCGACATCGACGGGATGCTCGTGACCAGTCCCGCGCGCACCCTGCTCGACCTGGCGCGCACCAGGAGTTTCGCCACAGCCGTCGTCGCGATCGATCATGCCCTCAATCCGCGAAGTGCATCCCCGGAGGTCTTCCTGACGGACGAGGTGCTGCGCGAGAAACTCCAGGAGTCGGTGTCGCCCCGGGGGTGGGTGAAGGCGGAACGGGCCATCCGCTTCGGACGGCCCAATGCGGACAACCCGGGTGAATCGCTCAGTCGTGTGGCGATCTTCGAGCTGGGCTTCCCCGATCCCCTGCTGCAGACGTGCCATCGCAACCCTCGCGGCGGCTTCTATTTCACCGACTTCGAGTGGCCGGCCTATCGTCTGATCGGGGAGTTCGACGGGCAGGGCAAATACCTGAAGGCGGAGTATCTCCGGGGACTCACGCCCGGGGAGGCGGTCACCCGGGAGAAGGTGCGCGAGGATGACCTCCGCTCGGAAGGCAATCGCATGGCCCGCTGGGGTCCCTCCGATGTGCGCCAGCGCGGGTCGCTCTTGCGCATCCTCACAACCGCAGGCCTCCCGGTCCTCCGATAATCTGCCGGCTGACACACAGGTGTTGCCAGCGCATAAAACTGTTGCCGGAGCGGACAACTGTTGCCGGTGTGCGGGCAACACTCGTCCGATCCGGCAACAGTTGCGCCACCGGAGGAGCGGCTCTAGTGCGAGGAGCCCTCGGTCTTGATCTCGCTGCGGTCCCCCGACCACAGGGTATGGAAGGTTCCGGGCATGTCGACGCGCTTATAGGTGTGCGCGCCGAAGAAGTCGCGCTGGCCCTGCACGAGTGCGGCGGGGAGCCGTTCACTCGCGAGCGAGTCGAAGTAGCTGAGCGCCGACGCGAAGCCGGGAACCGGGATGCCCGACAGTGCCGCCGTCGAGACCACGCGGCGCCACGCCGACTCGCCGTCGGCGACGGCCTGGGCGAAGTACGGGTCGGCGAGCAGGGAGGCGATCGACGGGTCGTTGGCGTAGGCGTCGACGATGCGGTTCAGGAACTGGGCCCGGATGATGCAGCCGCCGCGCCAGATCGTGGCGATGGCGCCCTTGTCCACGGTCCAGCCGTACTTCTTCGCACCGGCGATGATCGCGTCAAAGCCCTGGGCATAGGCAACGACTTTCGACGCGTAGAGCGCCTGGCGCACGTCGTCTTGGAAGGTGTGGCCGACGACGGCGATTTCCGGGCGCGCGGTGATGGCGGCGCGCACGGGGACGCGCTGCTCCGGATGGCTGGACACGGCGCGGGCGAAGACGGCCTCGGCGATGCCGCCGACGGGCACGCCCAGGTCGAGCGCGTTCTGCACGGTCCACACGCCGGTGCCCTTCGAGCCGGCCTCGTCGAGCACGACATCGATGAATGGCAGGCCGGTCTTGGCGTCGACCTGGCGCAGCACCTCGGCGGTGATCTCGATCAGGTAGCTCTCGAGGTCACCCTCGTTCCACTCGGTGAACACATCGGCGATGGCGGCGGGGGAGTGCCCGGTCACCTTGCGGAGCAGGTCGTAGGCCTCCGCGATGAGCTGCATGTCGGCGTATTCGATGCCGTTGTGGATCATCTTGACGAAGTGACCGGCGCCATCCGTGCCGATGTGAGTGACGCAGGGGACGCCGTCGACGACGGCTGCGATCGATTCGAGGATCGGGCCGAGGGTCTTGTAGGCCTCCACCGAGCCGCCGGGCATAATGCTGGGGCCCTTGAGGGCACCCTCTTCGCCGCCGGAGATGCCGGCCCCGACGAAGTTCACGCCCGTGGCGCGCACCTCTTTCTCGCGGCGGATGGTGTCCTGGAAGTCGGCGTTGCCACCGTCCACGATGATGTCGCCGGGCTCGAACAGGGTGGTCAGTCGGCTGATCACGGCATCCGTGCCCGCACCGGCCTGCACCATGATGATCGCGGTACGCGGCTTCTGCAGCGACGCCACGAACTCCTCGATGGTCTCTGAGGCGACGAAGCCGGCCTCGGGGTGCTCGGTCGTGAGCAGGCGGGTGCGCTCGGGGGAGCGGTTGAACACCGCCACGGTGTTGCCCGCACGGCTGGCCAGGTTGCGGGCGAGGTTCGAGCCCATCACCGCCAGTCCCACTACGCCAATGTTTGCCTGTGCTGCGCCGGTTTCGGCCACGTTTGCTCCTTCAGCTATCTGTTCTCAGAACTCCTTCAAGGCTAGTCGCTCGGCCCATGGCCGTGACGTGGAGTGACGCGGGCGGCGCCGGTGACGGATGCCGCTGCGCGCGTTCGCCGCGCGCCGTCGCCTCCGCTAGACTTACGAGTTGAACTTCGGCGAGGGCTGCCGCCCGCCGGGAAACCGAGGGTGCGGCATCCGTTATCGACGCGGCGGAATGCTTCACGGCCTTTCCTCACGCTGACACGCGTTCGAGTTGAAAAATGAACCAGTACCCACCTTTGCGGGCATCGTCCGCAAACCAGATCTGGGCCGTAGCGGTCCGCAAGGAGAAACACCATGGCTGACGCCACCAACAAGATTGTCGCCGACCTGCGCGTGAAGTTCGGCAAGGGTGCTGCCCGCAAGCTGCGCGTGCTGGGCAAGATCCCCGCCGTCATGTACGGCCACGGCACCACCCCGGTTCACGTCGCGCTCCCCGCGCACCAGATCGGCCTGCTGCTGCGCCGCGCGAACGCAGTCCTCGAGCTGGACATCGACGGCAAGAGCCACCTGACCCTGGTCAAGGACGTCCAGAAGGACCCGTTCCTCCAGATCATCGAGCACCTCGACCTGATCGTCATCCGAAAGGGTGAGAAGGTTCAGGTCGAGGTTTCCGTGCACCTGAACGGCGAGTCGGCCCCCGGCACCATCGCCGACCTGGACACCAAGACCCTCCTGCTCGAGGTCGAGGCCACCAGCATCCCGCAGAACCTTCCGGTCTCCATCGAGGGCCTCGAAGACGGCGACCAGATCCGCGCGAAGGACGTCGTGCTCCCCACGGGCGCCACGCTCATCTCCGACGAAGACGCCGTCGTCGCGTTCGTGCACCTGCCGGCCGAGGAAGAAGAGGAAGAGGAAGAAGAGGCCGAGGCCGCCGAGGGCGACGCCGAGGCCGCTCCCGCCGAGTAGTCATCCCCTTCTGGTTTCGTCGTAAGCGGAGGATTCCCCTGGACGACAATCTTTGGCTCGTAGTCGGGCTCGGCAACCCCGGGCCCGACTACGCCGGTCACCGACACAATGTCGGCCACATGGTGGCTGCCGTGCTCGCCGACCGCCTGTCGGCGGCTTTCAGGAACCACAAAACGAATTCGTCGGTCGCCGAGGGGCGCAGTTTCCCCGGGGGGCCGAAACTGGTGCTGGCCAAGCCGAACACGTTCATGAACGTGTCCGGCGGGCCGGTGGCCGCGCTGCTTCGCTTCTACTCGCTGGAGCCCGCGCACCTGATCGTCATCCACGACGACCTTGACCTCCCGTTCGACACGATGAAAATCAAGGTCGGCGGCGGCCACGGCGGCCACAACGGCCTGCGCGACATCATCGCCGCAGCGGGTACGAACGAGTTCATCCGCATCCGCGTCGGCATCGGGCGCCCGCCTGGCCGGCAGCCGGCCGCGGACTTCGTGCTGCACGACTTCACGTCCCCGGAACGTTCGGCTTTGCCCAACCTGTTGACGGATGCCGCCGACGCGATCGAACTCATCGCAGCCGAGGGCGTCACTGCCGCGCAGCAGCAGTTCCACGCCCCCTGATTCCCCTTGATCGCCCGGGTTGGCTGTCAGCTGGGTTGCGTAGAATGCTCCGGTGACTCTCCAGGGCTTAATTGCCACACTTTCGCGCGCCTCCACATTCGACAATGCCCTCGCCTTCGCGAACCGGAACGTCGATTTCTCTCTCACCGAGGGGCTTCGCGCCCCGCTGCTCGCCGCCCTGCTCGAGCAGCGCACCCGGCTGGGCAAGGCCCCGGCCCTGCTGCTGATCACCGCCACCGGGCGGGAGTCGGAATCGCTGCACGAGAACCTTGCTTGCTTCGCCGCCGACGCCGAGATCATCGACTTCCCGGCCTGGGAGACGCTGCCGCATGAGCGGCTCAGCCCCAGCGCCGAAATCGTCGGCAAGCGCCTCTTCGCCCTGCGACGGATGCGCGAGTGGGAGGAGAGCGCCCCGGCCGCCCGACGCCCCCTGATCGTCATCGCCTCCGTGCGCGCCGCGCTGCAGCCTGTGGCCGACAACCTCACCGACTACGAGCCGATCGACCTGGTCGCCGGCCAACGTGGTCACGACCTCTCCGCCATCGCACGTGAGCTCGTCAACGTTGCCTATGCCCGGGTGGACATGGTCACGCGGCGCGGTGAGTTCGCGGTGCGCGGCGGCATCCTCGACGTCTTCCCGTCGATCGCCCCGCACCCTTTCCGGGTGGAGTTCTTCGGGGACGAGGTCGAGCAGATCCGCGCGTTCTCGGTCGCGGACCAGCGCTCCTTTCCTGCCCCGGTCGACTCGGTGAGCCTGCCGCCGAGCCGCGAGCTGCTGCTCAGTCCCGCCGTTCGGCAGCGGGCCCGTGAGATGCAGCACGAGTTCCCGAGCCTGTCCGGCCTGCTCGCGAAGATCGCCGAGGGCATCCCGGTCGAGGGCATGGAGAGCCTCGCACCTGCTCTCGTCGACCGGCTCGTGCCGATCACCCACTATCTGCCCGCGGAGGCGGCCGTCGCCGTCATCTCGCCCGAGCGCGTCGCATCCCGGGCGATCAGCCTGGCCGAGACCAACCGGGAGTTCCTGGGCGCGGCGTGGAGCGCCGCGACCGCGGGCGCCGAGGCGCCGATCGACCTGGAGTCGGGCGACTTCCTCACCCTCGGGCGGCTGCGGGAGGCCGTGCAGTTCAGTGCACCCGGCGCCCCGGCGTCCGCGCACGTGTGGTGGACCCTGAGCTCCTTCCAGGCGGCGCCGACGGATGCCCCGGTGCTGCCCGAGCACCGGGAACTCGACGACCTGCTCACGGTGCGGGTCGAGGGCGACGCCGTGCCGAGCTTCCAGGGCAGCGTCGAGGGCGCCGTCGGTCACCTGGCCGAGCGGCTGAAGGCCGGCTGGACCGTCGGCATCGTCGCCCAGGGTGCCGGGCTGGTCGAACGCGCCGCCGACGTTCTGGCCGAGCGGGAGCTGCCCGCCCGGATCGTCACGGAATGGCCGAGCCGACCCGAGGCCGGTATCGCCTACCTGCTGAAAGCATCCGTCGACCACGGTTTCGAACTGCCGGAGACGAAATTCTCCCTGGTCAGCGAGTCCGAATTCTACGGCCGCACCGTGGGCTACGACGCGCGCCAGGTGAAGAAGCTGGCCAGCCGGCGCAAGAACGTCGTCGACCCGCTGCAGCTGAAGGCCGGCGACCACGTCGTGCACCAGACCCACGGCATCGGCCGGTTCATCGAGCTCACCCAGCGTGAGGTCTCCAGTGGCGGGCGCAACCCGGTCAAGACCAAGCGTGAATACCTCGTGCTCGAATACGCGCCGTCGAAGCGCGGGCACCCGGGTGACAAGCTCTACGTGCCCACCGACCAGCTCGACCTGGTCAGCCGCTACGTCGGCGGGGAGGCGCCGACGCTCAGCAAAATGGGCGGCAGCGACTGGTCGGCCGCGAAGACCAAGGCGCGTCGTGCCGTGCGGGACATCGCCGTCGAACTCGTCAAGCTCTACTCCGCACGGATGGCCAGCAAGGGCCACGCGTTCGGGCCGGACACCCCCTGGCAGCGCGAGTTGGAGGAGGCGTTCCCGTTCGCCGAGACGCCCGACCAGCTCACCACCATCGACGAGGTCAAGGCCGACATGGAACGGCCCATCCCGATGGACCGGCTGCTCTCCGGCGACGTCGGGTTCGGCAAGACCGAGGTGGCCGTGCGCGCCGCCTTCAAGGCGATCCAGGACGGCAAGCAGGTCGTCATGCTGGTGCCGACGACCCTGCTCGTGCGCCAGCACATGGAGACGTTCCAGGAGCGCTTCGCCGGATTCCCGGTGCACCTGCGCGCGCTCAGTCGATTCCAGACCGAGAAGGAATCCCGCGAAACCATGGCGGGCATGCTCGACGGCACCGTCGACCTCGTGATCGGCACCCACCGGCTGCTGTCGGACTCCATCGTGTTCAAGGACCTGGGCCTCGTGATCATCGACGAAGAGCAGCGCTTCGGCGTGGAGCACAAGGATGCGCTGAAGAAGCTCAAGACCAACGTGGATATCCTCGCGATGAGCGCCACGCCCATCCCGCGCACGCTGGAGATGGCGGTCACCGGCATCCGGGAGATGTCCACCCTGGCCACCCCGCCGGAGGACCGGCACCCGATCCTCACCTTCGTCGGACCGTACTCCGACCGTCAGGTGGCCGCGGCCATCCGGCGGGAGCTGCTGCGGGAGGGCCAGATCTTCGTCGTGCACAACCGGGTGTCCAGCATCAACCGGGTGGCCGCGAAGCTGGCCGAGCTCGTGCCGGAGGCACGGATCGCCGTGGCGCACGGCCAGTTGCCGGAGGCACAGCTGGAACAGGTCGTCGTGGACTTCTGGGAGCGCAAATTCGATGTGCTGGTCTCGACGACGATCATCGAAACCGGCCTGGACATCGCCAACGCGAACACGATCATTATCGACCGCGCCGACAAGTTCGGGCTCAGCCAGTTGCATCAGCTGCGGGGGAGGGTCGGCCGCGGCCGGGAGCGCGCCTACGCCTATTTCCTCTACGACGAGAACAAACCGTTGACTGAGATCGCCCACGACCGGCTGTCGACCATCGCCGCGAACAACGAACTGGGCGCCGGCATGCAGGTGGCGTTGAAGGACCTCGAAATCCGCGGCGCGGGCAACCTGCTCGGCGGCGAGCAGGCCGGGCACATCGCCGGGGTCGGCTTCGACCTTTACCTGCGCATGATCGGCGAGGCCGTGAGCGCCTTCCGCGGCGACGTCGCGGAGGGCCAGACGGAGCTGCGGCTCGAACTGCCCGTCGACGCCCACATCCCCGAAGACTACGTCGACAGCGAGCGGTTGCGCCTCGAGGCCTACCAGAAGCTGTCCGCCGCAAGCTCGCCGACGGCCGCGAAGGACCAGATCGACCTGGTCCTCGACGAACTCACCGATCGCTACGGCGAGCCGCCCCAGCCGGTGCAGAACCTCATCCTGGTCTCCCGGCTGCGGTGGCTGGCCCAGCAGGCCAGTCTCGGCGAGGTCGTCGCGATGGGTTCGAACCTGCGCGTGTCGCCGGCGAACCTCGCCGACTCGATGCAGGTGCGCCTGCAGCGCATGTACCCCGGGTCGCGCTACTTCACCCAGAACGGTGCGCTGACCGTGCCCATGCCGCGCATCAACGGGGAACCGCTTGGGGATGCGGCGCTGATCGCCTGGGCCGGCAACCTACTCGACGCTCTCTTCCCGCGTCCCGTCGTCGCGGTCGCGTAGCCCGCCGCGGCCGGGTGGCCCGTCGCGATCGCTTGACGAGTGGCCGTGGGTCCGACCCGTCTTTCAGCGGTTCCGTCCCGAACGAATTCGACGGAGATTCTGTCCAAATCGGACGTAAACACACCTAGAGTGCGCTCTTTCGAGAAAATCTCCGTCGAATTGGTACGACGCCGGATACTCCACTCAGGTCTCCGGTGCGCCGCTGCCAGGCATCGGGCGCAGGATCGCGGCGGCGGCCCGCAAACGGCTCCGGGTACCCACGATGAACACTGGGTCGCCTACCCGGCGCTCGCCGGCCACCGTGAGCTCCCGCCGCATCCCGATGCCTGGCAGCGGCACCTCCGTGAAAATCATGGCGCCGGCATAGACCGGGACTGGGGCTCCTCACGGGACGGATCAGGCCCCGCAGACTCCGTCAATTCCGGGCGATTAGTGTTGTCACGTGTCCCCTACAGAGAATCCCACCGCCCCGGCATCCGCCCCGGCATCCGCCTCGGCATCCGCCTCCAATCTCGACGAACTCGTGCGCGTGGTGGCTCTCCTGCGTGCACCGGGCGGATGCCCGTGGGACGCAGAACAGACCCACGAGTCTCTGGTGCAGTACCTGACCGAAGAGACGCACGAGCTGATCGAGGCGATCGAGTCGGGCAGCCGCGACGAGATGCTCGAGGAGCTCGGCGACGTGCTCTACCAGGTGGTCTTCCACGCCGACCTCGCGGCGCACACCGCGGGCGAAGACTTCGACATCCACGATGTCGCCGCGCATATGACCGCGAAAATGGTGGGGCGGCATCCGCATGTCTTTGGCGACCTGAACCTGGAAACGGCCGACGACGTGGCCCTCGCTTGGGACGACTTCAAGGCTGCGGAGAAGCCCTCCCGCACGAGCGTGCTCGACGGGATCCCGCAGGGCATGCCGGCCCTCGCGCTCGCCGACAAGGTGCTCGGCCGAGCCCAGAAGATCGGGCTGCTCGGCACCGAGGCCGCGTTCCCGCTTCCGATCGAGACCGAGGGCCAGCTCGGCCCGCTGCTGCTGGCCATCGTGTCTGCGGCCAAGAGTCAGGGGCTCGACTCCGAACGTGCCCTGCGCACGGCCCTCCGCGGTCTGCAGGAAGAGATCCGCGAGGCCGAGACGACGGATGCCGGCGACGTTTCCGACGCCGGCATCATCGGCCTGCCCGGCTGAGGCCTGCCCGGCTGAGGCCTGCCCGGCTGAGGCTTGCGCGAAGGCCTGCGCTGAGGCCACGCGGCGGTGCCGACAGGGCGGTGGCGGAACAGTCCAACCATGAGCCAGACATCCGTCAATGGTCTTCTGTCCGCTCAGATCGGTGACGAATTCGATGCCTCGCAGCAGTTCAGCGCCATCGCCGTCTGCTTCGCATCGCCCTGGCGCTGGCCCAGGAGAAGCAGGTCACAGCGCAGGCCGAGGAAGTGGCCTGGATGTCCACCCTCCTGACCATCGCCAGGGCGCCGGTGACAACCACTTCGACATCTTGCACTACATCGCATGAGAGACCGTGTCGGGCGTCCCGGCGGAAATCGACGGGCCGACCCGAACTGACACAATTGGGGCTATGGCAACACCAGTGACCCCTCCCCGCGGCATGCGCGACTTCCTCCCCGCCGACAAGGCGTCCCGGGAACACGCACTGGCCGTGATCCGGCGAAGCTTCGCGGCGCACGGCTTCGACGAGATCGAGACCCCGGTGATGGAAGACGCGGCCCGGCTGCACTCCGGGCTCGGCGGCGACAACGAGAAACTCGCCTTCGCCGTGCTGAAGCGTGGGTTGAAGCCGACGGATGCCGCGGCCGCCGCCGCATCCGGCGACTTGCTCGGGCTGGCCGACCTGGGCCTGCGGTTCGACCTCACCGTTCCGCTCGCCCGGTTCTACGCGACTCACCGGGCGGAACTTCCGACGGTGTTCCGGTCCATCCAGATCGCGCCGGTCTGGCGGGCGGAGCGTCCGCAGAAGGGCCGCTACCGGCAGTTCGTGCAGTGCGACATCGACATCATCGGCGAGTCCGGCCTGCTTGCCGAGATTGAGCTGATCACCGCGACCGCCGCCGCGCTCGACGCCCTCGGCCTGACCGGGTGCTCTATCCGCGTCAACGACCGCCGCATCCTGACCGCCCTGCTCGCCCATTGGAGCGTGGCTCCCGAGCTGAACGAACGCGCGCTGATCGTGATCGACAAACTCGACAAGATCGGCGTCGACGGGGTTGTCACGGAGCTCGCCGGCCTGGGCATCGCCACCGACGGCGTGGCCGATACCCTGACCCAGATCGCCGATGCCGGCTGGACGGCCGCCGAGCCGACGCCGCCGGCCTGGCTCAACACGGACGCCTTCGCCGACCTGCTCGCGCTGCGCGCCGCGATGCCCGAGGTTCGGCTCGTGTTCGACCCGACCCTCGTGCGCGGGATGGGCTACTACACCGGCACCATCTTCGAGATCTCACACCCCGATCTCGGCTACTCCCTCGGCGGCGGCGGCCGGTACGACGGCATGATCGGCCGCTTCCTCGGCACCGAGGTGCCGGCCTGCGGGTTCTCGATCGGGTTCGAGCGCATCGTCGACCTGTTGGGCGTGGATGCGGCATCCGCTGAGAACGCCGTTGTACTGGTGTACGACAAGGGAACAGACCCGGCCCGGCTCGTGGCGCTCAAGCGAACACTGGTCGAACAGGGCCTCCGGGTGCGGCTCGAACAGCGCACCAAGAACGTCAAGGCGCTGCTTGAACGCGCGGCCGGAGCCGGTTACGGGCGCTACGCGTTCGTCGGGGCGGATGCCTCCGGCGCGGGCGAACTCGATTTCCGTCCCCTCGGCGGCTGAGGCCAGTCGCTAGACTGTTATGGGATTGGAACACGGCGCTGTCTTCCTCGATTCCTTCAGACCAACACCCCAACAATTAAAAAAATATAGGAAACAGGAGATAGCTGTGGCTCTCATTGAGGCAGTAGTAGCGCGCGAGATTCTTGACTCCAGAGGCAACCCGACCGTTGAGGTCGAGGTATTGCTTGATGACGGTTCGGTCAGCCGTGCCGCCGTTCCGTCCGGCGCATCCACCGGTGCGTTCGAGGCTTACGAGCTGCACGACGGCGACAAGTCACGTTATCTGGGCAAGGGCGTCCGCAAGGCCGTTGACGCTGTCATCGACGAGCTCGGCCCGGCAGTCGAGGACCTCGACGCCGCTGACCAGCGCATCATCGACGCCGTCCTGAACGAGACCGACGGAACCGACAACAAGCACCGCGTCGGCGCCAACGCTATCCTCGGCGTCAGCCTGGCCGTCGCCAAGGCCGCCGCGACCTCGGCCGGCCTGCCGCTGTTCCGCTACCTCGGTGGCCCGAACGCACACACCCTTCCGGTCCCGATGATGAACATCATCAACGGAGGCTCCCACGCCGACAACGACGTGGACATTCAGGAATTCATGGTCGTCCCACTCGGAGCCGAGTCCTTCGCCGAGGGCCTCCGCTGGGGCACCGAGACCTACCACGCCCTCAAGGCGCTGCTCAAGTCCAAGGGCCTCTCTACCGGCCTCGGCGACGAGGGTGGCTTCGCCCCCAACCTGCCGAGCAACCGTGCCGCTCTCGACCTCATCGTCGAAGCCATCCAGAACGCCGGCTACACGCCCGGCAAGGACATCGGTCTGGCGCTCGACTGCGCCGCCTCCGAGTTCTACAAGGACGGCGTCTACCACTTCGAGGGCAAGGAACTCACCGCCCTGGAGCTGTCCGCGTACTACGTCGAGCTCGTTGCGGCCTACCCGCTCGTCTCGATCGAAGACCCGCTCGAGGAAGACGACTGGGACGGCTACGTTCACCTCACCGCCGAGCTCGGAGACAAGGTCCAGATCGTCGGCGACGACCTCTTCGTGACCAACCCGGTGCGCCTTGCCAAGGGCCTGGCCCTCGGCACCGCGAACTCCATCCTGGTCAAGGTCAACCAGATCGGCACCCTGACCGAGACGCTTGACGCGGTGTCCCTCGCGCAGCGCGCCGGTTACACCGCCGTCATCTCGCACCGCTCCGGTGAGACCGAGGACACCTTCATCGCCGACCTCGCGGTTGCGACGGATGCCGGCCAGATCAAGACCGGAGCACCCGCCCGCAGCGAGCGCGTCGCGAAGTACAACCAGCTGCTCCGCATCGAGGAAGAGCTGGGCGAGGCCGCCGTGTACGCGGGCCGCTCTGCCTTCCCGCGCTTCAAGGCGTAGTTCGACTGGAGCTCTCGGAGCGCGGGTTCACCCAGCGGCTTCGGGAGCTCCATTTTTTTGTCTGATTGCGGTTAGGGTTCCAGTGCGGGACAACCGCGACCAGCGATTCACGAAGGGAGTTGCCGTGGCCAGGAAACGCGCCGAAGAACAGCCCGTCGCGCTGCCCCCGACCGAGACCGCGGCCGCTCGCTGGCTGCGCGGCCTGCGCCTGTCCGGGTTTTCGCTGGTGATGATGGGCCTCCTGATCATGGCCGTGATCGTCCTGGCGCCCGGCATCCGCACCTACGCCGACCAGCGCCAGCAGATCGAATCGCTCACGGCGGCGGTCGAGGCCCAGCAGGGCGCCGTGGAAGAGTTGAAGAGTGAGCGGGAACGCTGGAACGACCGCACCTACGTCACCACGCAGGCCAGGGACCGACTGTCCTATGTGCTTCCCGGCGACGTGAGCTTCCTCGTGATCAACGATCTGGCCCTGCCCGTCGCGGGCGACGCGGCCGCACCGGTCGCCACCCCCACCATCCAAACCACCAACGTCGATTGGCTCTCCTCCATGTTCGCCTCCGTAATGACGGCCGGTCTGGCTCCCGAGGCCGCGAAATGACCAGGCCTCCCTTCGATTCGGTCACCGAGGACGACATCACCATCGTCTCGGCTCAGCTGGGACGCCCGGCCCGCAACGTCGTGGGCATCGCCGCGCGCTGCGTTTGCGGCGCCCCGACCGTGGTGGCGACGGCGCCGCGCCTTGCCGACGGCACCCCCTTCCCCACGCTGTACTACCTGACGCACCCCGCGGCGACCGCCGCGCTGTCGTTCCTCGAGGCCACCCAGGTGATGAACGAGTACAACCAGTTGCTGGCCGATGACGAGCAGGTGCGTGCCCGCTACCGGCGTGCGCATGAGGGCTTCCTTGCCGACCGCGAGATCCTGGGCACGGTTCCGGAAATCGTCGGCATCTCCTCCGGTGGTATGCCCGAACGCGTGAAATGCCTGCACGCGCTGGCCGCCCACTCTCTGGCCGCAGGCCCCGGAGTGAACCCGATCGGAGATCTGGCCCTCGGCCGGGCGGCCTGGACGCCCGCCGTCTGCGAGTGCCTCGACTACACCACGGCCGACGAGTGACCCGCTCCGCCTGGCGTCGGATCGGCGCGGGCGTCGCCCTGGGCCTGACCGTGGCGCTGGGCGGGGCTTTCGTTGCACCGACCGCGCCGGCCTTCGCGGAGAACACGCAGGTGCGTGACCTTGAGTACTGGCTCAATGACTACGGATTCACCCAGGCCTGGAATACGACCCGTGGCGCGGGCGTGACGGTGGCCGTCATCGATACGGGTGTCGCCGACGTCGCCGACCTCGCCGGTGCGGTCGTCGGCGGAACGGATGTCTCCGGGCTCGGCTCCACCAATGGGCAGACGCCCGTCGGAGAAGGCAGCGAGCACGGGACTCTGGTGGCATCCCTGCTGGCCGGACGCGGCACGGGTGAGGGGTCCGGCGTGCTGGGAGTGGCTCCCGAGGCGTCGCTCCTGGCCGTCTCGGTGGCCTTCGGCACCAGCGACGCCACCCTCAGCAACGACGACCAGATCGCCGAGGGCATCCGCTGGGCCGTCGACAACGGCGCCGACGTCATCAACATGTCCCTCACCCGCAACACCTTGGACTGGCCGCCGAGTTGGGACGACGCCTTCCTCTACGCGTTCGAGAACGACGTCGTGGTCGTCGCCGCCGCCGGGAACCGAGGCAGCGGCACCACCGAGGTCGGAGCCCCGGCCACCATCCCTGGGGTGCTCACGGTCGCCGGTGTCGACCGCAACAAGGGCGCCAGCTTCGACGCGTCCTCGCAGGGCATCACGATCTCGGTGGCCGCGCCCAGCGAGCAACTTGTGGGCGTCGTTCCGGGCGGCGGCTACGTGCAGTGGAACGGCACCAGCGCGGCCGCGCCCATCGTGTCGGGCCTGGTCGCCCTGGTGCGCGCCGCCTATCCCCGCCTCGATGCTGCGGAGGTGATGAACCGGGTCATCGAAACTGCCGACCCGAACGGGCGGGTCGTGCCCAGCCCGATCTACGGCAACGGTCTGATCGATGCCGCGGCGGCGGTCACTGCGGCCGTGCCGGCATCCACGAGCCCGGAACCGGCCGCCCTGCTGGAGGAGTGGATCCGGGTACACCGGCGGGCGGACACCGAGGTCGAGCCCACGCCGCAGACCGCCACGCAGGTGCCGGTCGCGCCGCAGGAAGACCCGGCGTTGCCTGCCCCCAGCGTCGTCGCGGCATGGTTGCCCAGCCCGCTCACGCTGACGTATGTCACAGTGCCGCTCCTCGTCCTGGTCGGGTTTGGTACTCTGGTAACGCTGCTCGGCACCGGGGCCACTCGGCACATCAAGCGAATCCGGTCAAAACGGTATGTTTTCGTGCAGCCAAATCATGTAGGAGGACTTTCATAGTGCCCAAAATTCTTATTGTCGGTGGCGGCTACGCCGGGTTCTACACCGCGTGGAAGCTGGAGAAATGGCTTCGCGCCGGCGAGGCCGAGGTCACCATGGTCGACCCTCTGCCGTATATGACCTACCAGCCGTTCCTGCCGGAGGTCGCAGCCGGCTCCATCGAGGGTCGCCACGCCGCAGTCGCGCACCGTCGTCACCTCAAGAAGACCAACGTCGTGACGGCCAAGGTCACCCACATCGACCACGCCACGAAAACCGCGACCATCACCCCGCCCATTGGCGAGCCCTACGAATTCGTCTATGACGTCGTCGCGGTGACGGCCGGCGCCGTGTCGCGCACGTTCCCGATCCCGGGCGTCGCGGACCAGGCCATCGGTCTGAAGACCATCGAGGAAGCCGTCGCCATCCGTGACCGCGTGCTCACCAACTTCGACAAGGCTGCCCAACTTCCGGCCGGCCCCGAGCGCGACCGCCTGCTCACCTTCGTCGTCATCGGCGGGGGCTTCGCCGGCATCGAGGTCTTCGCAGAGCTGCGTTCCTTCGCGTCATCGCTGCTGAAGTCCTACCCGCAGATCGGGTTCGACGACACCCACTTCCACCTGATCGAGGCGATGGGGCGCATCATGCCCGAAGTTTCGCTGCCGACCAGCCTCTGGGTCATCAAGCACCTCGACGAACGCGGCGCGCAAATCCACCTGAACACGCAGCTGACCAGCTCGGTCGACGGCAAGGTCGAACTGTCCACCGGTGAGAGCTTCGAGACCGATCTGATCGTCTGGACAGCCGGAGTCATGGCTAACCCGGCCATCGTGCGCCACACCGACCTACCGATCGAAGATCGTGGTCGCCTGCAGGTGCGCCCCGACCTGCGCGTCGGAACCGATGACGAGATCATCGCGGACGCCTGGGGCGCCGGCGACATCACCGCCGTTCCCGACCTGAGTGGCGGGGGAGTGGGCGGCTTCTGCGTGCCCAACGCTCAGCACGCGGTTCGCCAGGGCAAGCTCCTCGCGAAGAACATCGTCGCGGTGCTGCGCGGCGAGAATCCCGAGGAATACCTGCACAAGAACTTGGGTGCCGTCGCCGGCCTCGGCATCGGTTCCGGTGTCTTCCAGTCCGGCAAGATCGCCATCACGGGTCTGCCGGCCTGGTTCGCCCACCGCGGCTACCACGGCCTGGCCATGCCCAGCTGGGAGCGCAAGCTGCGCATCATCTGGGGTTGGATGAACAACTTCTTCCTCGGTCGCGACATCGTCTCGTTGGCCGCGGTGCAGAACCCGCGGGCCACGTTCGCGGAGTTCGCCTCGCGGCCCAAGCCGGTCGTGGATTCTGCCGCTCCGGCCAAGGCTCCGGTGACCGTCGCCGCATCGGCCAAGGCAGCGGCCACCGTAGCCGGCCCCGGCACGGGTCCCGCCGCCAAGGCAACGGCGCGTGCACCCCGAGCCCCGCGAAAGACCGCGGCCGACAAGGCTGCGGAAGTCGCTCCGGCAGGGACGACCGAGAAGGCCGCGGCGACCGCAGCCGTCAAGTAACAGCGTCTGCGGGCGTCACCGAGAGAAACCGATGACGCCCGCAGCCCCTACGCTTGAGGCGTTCGGTTTCGCCGGGCGTGCCCCCGTAGCCCAATGGCAGAGGCAGACGACTTAAAATCGTCACAGTCTGGGTTCGACCCCCAGCGGGGGCACCACACGGTACGTCACAGCGTCACCGCGTCACAGCGTCACCGCGTCACCGCGTCACAGCGTCACAGCGTCACGGCCCCGACTCCCGCCGCCCGGGCGACAGCATCCATGCATCGTCGTTCAACCTGCCGGCAGACCCTGAACGGATGCCGCGGTAAATCCCTGCCCCCGGTCTGTGCCGGGTGAGGCAGCCTGTCCGGCCCGGTTTCGTCGCGCTACGATCCGCGAGTGAAACGGTCGATGCCTCCTGCCACGTGCCATTCCCCGATGTAGGAACGGTGTCAGGGGCTTTCTGCAAACAACGTGGGACATCACCCGGTTCTTCTTCTGGAAGTGATCACCACGGCGAAGGTGCTGCCCGGGCGCGGAACCATCACGACCGGCGAGGGCGCCGCTCACGGCCAAGGTGCTGCGCCGACCCGGCCGCCCCCTCGGCGTCACCGGCGCTTTGCACCACCGATGCCCCGCGCGCTTTCCGCTCACGGCGTCACTCTGTTGGAGTCCAGACGGCCGAGGGCGGAACCAATTCGACGGAGATTTTGGCCTCAGAGCCCGGTTCCCGTCTGTTTGGCGCCATTCTCGGCAGAATCTCCGTCGAATTGGTTAGGGGCAGCTACTCCAGGTGGTCCAGATACCTCAGGATGATGCCCTCGCGGAGCGCCCACGGCGACACTTCCAGCTCGGTCACCCCGAACGCGGCCATCGCCGCGTGGAGCACGATGCCGCCGGCCACGATCTGGAAGGTGCGGTCGGCGGTGATGCCGGGCAGCGCCGGGCGCGCCTCAGCCGGGATCCGGGCCAGCCGGGGGACCCAGTCGCTCAGCTGCGAGCGGCTCAGCTGCATCCGCTCGCCTGAACCGAAACCCTCCGCGGTGGAGCCGGCCAGTTTGGCCAGGGAGCGGATGGTCTTGGACGAACCGACGACGTGGTGCGGCGCCGGGAGCCCCTCGAACGCCACCAGGGCTTCCGCGAGCACGGCGGCGGCGTGCTCGCGGAGGGCGGAGACCTGCGCGGGCAGCGGCGGGTCGTCGTGCAGGAAGCCGATGGTGGAACGGCCGGCGCCCAGCGGCAGCGACAGCGCGACCGCAGGCACCTCGTTCGCGCCGGCGGCGATCTCCAGGGAGCCGCCCCCGATGTCGAAGAGCAGGATGTCCCTGGCGGACCAGCCGTACCAGCGCCGCACGGCCAGGAACGTCAGTCGGGCCTCGTCCTCGCCGGACAGGACCTGCAGGGCGACCCCGGTTTCCCGTTCGACCCGGGCGAGCAGTTCGGGCCCGTTCACGGCCTCACGGAGTGCGGAGGTAGCGAACGGCAGGAGGTCGTCGACGTGGTGGCGGCGGGCCACCTCGGCTGCGTTCCGCACCGACTCGAGCACGGCGGTGCACCCCTCCTCGGTGATGGCGCCCTCAGGGGTGAGGTAGCGCATCAGGCGCAGCACGGCCTTGTCGGAGGCCATCGGCACCGGCTGGGCGCCTGCGTGCGCGTCGACGACCAGCAGGTGGACGGTGTTCGAACCGACATCAAGGACTCCGAGGCGCACGCTCTCGACGATAGCGTGCGCCGCGGACGCGCCGTTACGCGCTGATGCTGTGGCGGCTCGTCGTTCGGGTGCCGTCGACCATGGTGTGCAGGGAGTCCATCAGCGGCAGCAGCCGCTGGTCGTGGGTGACCAGCACCGTGGCGGTGTCGTGCTCGACGGTGAGCCGCGCGGGCCGTTTGCCGGCCTGGTCCAGAAGACCCACGGCATCCGGCATAAGGTTCGACTACTGGAAGACGATGCCGAGCCGATCCCAGCGCAGCTGCGCCTTTTCGGCCAGGGACAGCAGGGTCGCATCGATTTCGCCCATGTGCACGGACCCGCTGTCGGGCGTGATCAGGGTGGACGCCACGGCGAGCAGGCTGGACGTGCCGCTGGATGCTCCAGGCCGTGAAGAATGCGCCGAAGACCACCGCCGAGATGCCGAACAGCATCGCCACCACGAGCAGCAGGCCGCCACACATCTACCCGAAGCTCGGGGTGTCCTCNGGGGGGGGGGGGGGGGGGGGGGGGGGGGGGGGGGGGGGGGGGGGGGGGGGGGGGGGGGGGGGGGGGGGGGGGGGGGGGGGGGGGGGGGGGGGGGGGGGGGGGGGGGGGGGGGGGGGGGGGGGGGGGGCGAAGCTCAGACTCGGGCGGGCGTGACGAACCGCTGCCAGGCCCAGGCCCCGATACTGAGGGCGGCGAACAGGGTGCCTGCCACCCACCACAGGCTGAGGCTGCCACCTTCGTGCCAGAGTTCCACCGCCGGGGACAGCACTCCGAACATGATCGTGAAGGCGAGCACGGTCAGGCACGCCCAGATCGGCGGTGACCAGGCGAGGATGCTCCGTCCGCTGGTGCGTCCGATCGGGATCAGCACCAGCGCTGCCGAACCGATCGCGGCCAGCACCACACTGTTGATGATCTCGGCCGCCAGCGCGCTGAGGAAGCCGTCCGCGGCCGGCAGCAGGCCCAGCGTCAGCCAGCCGACCACGGCCAGCCCGATCAGGCTGCCGGCCCGAACGGCGGCGAGTGGGCCGCGCCTCGGCGTCAGTACCTCGGGGGCCACGGTGACGCTGCCGAGCAGCCCGAAGACCAGCGCCGGGTGAACGTCGAAAGCCCGGGAGGCCAACGCGGTCAGGGCGACCAGCAGCAGGTAGCGGGGCAGGAAAGTCACGGATGCTTTCGTCCGCCACACGCGGGAGCTCCACCAGAGCGGAACGAGTGCTCCGACCGCGTTGACGATGAGGAGGGCCAGCGCCACGGCGAGGAGCAGCCGCAGGTAGGCAGGCTGGCTGGTGACCGGCCCGGACAGCATGACGAGGGTGGCCGCGGCCAGCACGGCGGCGCCGGCCACCAGCCACCGGTTCAGAGGTAGTTCGGGAACGGTCTCGAATTCCTCGCGGGACCGGTTGCGGCCCGCGATCGGCATGCTCTGCCAGAGCGGGTGGCCGTCCGTGGCCCGGAACACGGTCCCGGCGAGGAGGCGCGCGGGGATGCAGAGCAGCAGGAGGGCACCGAGCGCCAGCAACGCCGCCTGGAACCAGGAGAGGTCGGGGGTCGACCACGGCGGCAGCACTGCCGTGGCGAACCGGGTGGGGTCGTTCCAGCCGCCCGGCAGCGGTGTGGCCAGGGCCACGGCCGGACGGTCTGCCTGCGGTGCCGGCGAGGCCGGGGCTGCAGAACCGGGCGGGGCTTCCGCCGGTGCCGACTCCTCGGCCGGCGGCGGGGCGGCGGGGGCGTCGGCGGACGGGGCGGTCGCCTCGGGGCCGGTCGAGCCGGAGGGGGAAGGGGTGGGGACGCCGTAGAGCACGTCCACCCCGGGGCTGCCCGGGCCGAGGTTGCCGGCCAGGTCGAGTTGCACCGCGATCACCCGGAAGGTACCGGCAGCGACTCCGCCCGCCGAGCAACTCCACGACCCGGATGCGACGACGGCGCTGCAGACCGAATATGACCCGGCGAAGACGGTCACGGTCGCACCCTCTTCTCCGGTGCCCGTGTACCCGGCGTCGGTGAGCGGCAGCTGGGCGCCGCTCGCCGGCGTGGTCAGCGTGGGCGGCGCCGGACGGTCGAGGTCGAAGACGAGGTCGACCGGTGCGCTCGAATTGGACCATGAGGGATTGCTGTAGCTCGTCTGCTGGCTGGCCGAGACCTCGGCCTGCCCGCCGGCGAGGCCGTCGGCGAACGTGCACGACCAGTTGCCGGAGGAGTCGGCGGTGGCCGTGCAGCGCGGGCCGCCGCTCACCGTGATGACGACGGAGGCCCCCGGATAGCCGGTGCCGCGCACCGTGCCGTTGGTCAGGCTCCCACCGGTGGGACCGCCCGTCACCCGGGGGGCGGACAACACGGCGATCGTGTGCTCGTCGGTCAGGTCGACCGCTCCGGTGACGACGACGCGAAGCGGCACGGATGGCCCGCTCGGCAGGGAAACCGCGGCGCAACTCCACTGGCCGGCGCCGTCGACCACGGCGAAGCAGAGCGGGTCCTGACCGTCGACGGGGGAGAGCAACCGGATCTTCCGGCCGGCTTCGCCCGTGCCGGAGACGGTGGTGGTTCCGCTACCCACGAAACTGCCCGGCGGTGGGCTGACGATGGCCGGCGCGTTCGTCGGCGCCGCCTTGGCGTCCCGCTCGCTTGTGGGAGCCGGTGTGGGAGCCGGCGTGGCTGCGGCAGTCGGTTCGGCGAACGCCGCGCCCGGCACGCCGAGGAGAGACAGGCCGACCAGGGCGACGAACAGAGGCAGGGTGCCGGGCGTCCACCGTCGGCGACGGCGCCCGGGCGTTCCGCCCGAACCGGCCATACGTGTCCCGTACATGATTCCCCCTGTGACCATTTCACGGGCCAGCGCCGGGAAAGTCAACGTGCGACACGCAATTTGACGGCGACGGCACCCATTCGTGATCGGCGGGGGCCATAGGGCATACTGGCGTCGGAACATCCACGCTACTGCTTCCCCGCGCAAGAGCACGGGGCGGCTGTGGCTGGGTCACCGCGCCGGGTATCCTCAATCCCGGCTACTGAAGGCGGTGCGCCGATGCTCGACCTCTCCCACCGCCCTACGGGCCGGCCGTGGCAGACCCCGGGGCTGTTCTGGCCCGAGCTCACGGCCGCGACGGCGCACCTGGACGCCCCCGTCGCCGCCCTCCACCTGGGTGCCCTGTGCCACAACGCGCACGACCTGCTGGACCGCGCGGCCGGCACCTCCCTCCGGGTCGCGTCGAAGTCGATTCGGGTGAGTGGCGTGCTTGAGGCCATCCTGGCCGTGCCCGGCTATCGGGGTGTGCTGGCCTACACCCTGGCGGAGGCGCTCTGGCTGGCTGAGACGGTGACGGATGTCGTCGTCGGCTACCCCACGGCCGACCGGTCCGCGATCCGGAAGTCGGGCCGCTCGCCCGAGCTGGCCATGGCGGTCACCCTGATGGTCGACTCGATCGCGCACCTCGACGTCATCGACGCCGTGCTTCCGCCCGGCAGCCGGACCCCGATCCGGGTCTGCCTCGAACTCGACGCGGCCTGGGACGCCCCCGTGCTCGGCCATCTGCGCGTCTGGCGTTCACCCGTGCACACACCCGGCGAGGCCCGCCGGGTCGCCGCGGACATCGTCGCCCACCCCGGCTTCGTCCTCGTCGGCGTGATGTCCTATGAGGCGCAGGTGGCTGGGATCGGCGACAGGCCGGCCGGGAAACCTCTCCGGGGCCTGGTCACCCGCTGGGTGCGGCGCCGGTCCGTTAGCGAGCTCAGGGAGCGGCGCAGCGCGGCCGTCGCCGCGGTGCGCGAGGTCGCGCGCCTCGAGTTCGTGAACGGGGGCGGAACCGGCTCGGTCGAGAGTACGCGCGCCGACGCATCCGTCACCGACATTGCCGTCGGCAGCGGCTTCTTCGGCGGCCACCTCTTCGACAATTTCGCGAGCTTTCGGCCCGCGCCTGCGGCCGCGGTCGCGGTCGCCCTCACGGTGGTGCGGAAGCCCAGCCCCGACACGGCCGTACTGCTCGGCGGCGGCTGGATCGCGTCCGGCGTGCCCGGGGACGACCGGCTGCCCCGCGTGGTCTGGCCGGAGGGCCTCAGCCTGGTGCCGCGGGAGATGGCCGGTGAGGTGCAGACGCCGCTCACCGGTGTCGGTGCGGCCCGGCTCCGCGTCGGTGACCGCGTCTGGGCGCGGCACACCAAGTCGGGGGAGCTGAGCGAGCACGTGAACGAGTTCGCGCTGGTCGAGAATGGAAAGGTGGTCGATATCCTGCCGACCTACCGGGGTGAGGGGAAGGCCTTTCTGTGAGTGCGAGCGGAGCGGTGTGGCGCAACTGGGCCCGGAACCAGGCGGTGACCCCGGTGCGCGTGGAGCGGCCGTCGAGCGTCGCCGCCGTGCAGCGCGCCGTGGTGGCGGCCGGGGCGGTGGGCCTTCGGGTCAAGGCCGTGGGCTCCGGGCACAGCTTCTCGGGCATCGCGCTCGCGCCCGGGGTCCAGCTTGACCTGTTTGACCTCGCCGGGCTGATCGGTGTGGACACCGTGGCCGGGCAGGTCACTCTGGCCGCGGGCACCCGACTGTTCGAACTGCCCCGGCTGCTGCGGCCCTACGGTCTGGCCCTGCCGAACCTGGGCGACGTGGACCGGCAGACGATCTCCGGCGCCACGTCCACCGGGACCCACGGCACGGGCGGCCGGTACGGCGGCCTGGCCACCCAGATCGTGGCGCTGACCCTGGTGGTCGGTGACGGCACCCTGCTGCGCGTGAGCGCCACGGAGAACCCGGAGCTGCTGCCCGCGACCCGGCTCGGTCTCGGTGCGCTCGGAATCGTGGTGGACGTGACCCTGCAGTGCGTGCCCGCGTTCCTGCTGCACGCGGTGGAGGCGGCCGAGCCGCTCGAGGAGGTCCTGGAGCACTACCTCGACCGGTCCGACCACAGCGATCACTACGAGTTCTTCTGGTTCCCGCACACCGAGACCGCCCTGACCAAGACCAACACCCGGCTGCCCCTGGAGTCCGGCCGGTCGCCGCTCGGCAAGGTCGCCCGCTTCGTCGACGACGAATTGCTCGCGAACGGGGTCTACCGCGGCATTTGCGCCCTGGGCGCCGTGGCGCCGGCGACAGTCCCCGGATTCAACCGACTCGCCGCCCGCCTGACCGGCAGACGCGAATTCACGGATGTCTCCCACCGCGTGTTCCTGACGAACCGCACGGTGCGTTTTCAAGAAATGGAATATGCCCTGCCGCGCGCCCTGGTACCGGCCGCGGTGCGGGAAGTGCGGGCGCTGATCGAGGCGCGGGGTTGGCGCATCTCGTTCCCGATCGAGGTGCGCTCGGCCGCCGCCGACGACGTCTGGCTGTCCACCGCAGCGGGCCGGGAGACCGGCTACATCGCCGTGCACCGTTACTACCGGGAGGATCCGGCTGCGTATTTCCAGGCGGTCGAGGCCATTATGCGCGCGCACGGCGGGCGTCCGCACTGGGGCAAGACGCACGACCGGGATGCGGCGTCCCTCCGCACCGATTATCCGCACTTCGACGACTTCCTCTCGGTGCGTGACAGGCTTGACCCGGAGCGCCGCTTCAGCAACAGCTATCTGGAAAGAGTCCTGGGTCGATGAGCAACAGCAACACCCCCGCCGCCCGTGCTTGGGAACACCGTGCGGGGGAGCTGGGAGACCGGCTGCCCGACGGCTTCACCGTGGGCGTGGCAACGTCCGCTTTCCAGATCGAGGGTGGCGCCAGGCAGGGCGGTCGCGGCGAATCGAGTTGGGACACGTTCACGGCCACCGCCGGGCGCATCCGTGACGGCTCCAACGCATCCGTTTCGACCGATCACTTCAATCGGCTCGAGGAGGACGTCACGCTGCTCCGCGAACTGGGCGTCGACGTCTATCGGTTCTCCCTGGCCTGGTCCCGGCTGCAGCCCGATGGCCGCGGCTCGCTCAGCCGGGCCGGCCTGGCCTTCTACGACCGGCTGCTCGACGGGCTCCTGGTCGCGGGGATCAGCCCGATGGCGACCCTGTTCCACTGGGACACCCCGTTGCGGTTGCGCGGCGGCTGGCTGAACCGAGACACCGCGATGCGGTTCGGCGACTACGCCCACCAGGTCGGCGAGGTGTTCGGGGACCGGATCGACTCCTGGCTGACCCTGAACGACCCCGCGACGGTGACCCTCAACGGCTACGCCCTCGGCACGGATGCCCCGGGGGAGGCCCGGCTTTTCGGTGCCCTGCCGGCGGCGCACCATCAGCTGCTTGCTCACGGACTCGCTGTGCAGGGGCTGCGCGCCGCCGATGTGCGCGGCCGGATCGGGATTTCCAACGTGCACTCGCCCGTGCAATCCGCCAGCGGCCGCGAAGCCGACGAGGTTGCCGCCGCGCTCTTCGACGTGCTGCACAATCGCGTCTACGCCGACGCGGTGCTGCTCGGCCGCTACCCGGAACCGCCGGAGCCCTACCAGGTGCCGATGCGGATGCTGCTGGAAACCGACCCGGACGACCTCCGCACCATCCACCAGCCGCTCGACTTCTACGGGCTGGGCTACTCCCAGCCGAGCCGGATCAAGGCCGGCGCCGCTGCCCCGAAGACCCCGAACGGGCCGCCGCCCAGCGGGCCGCCGGAAAAGGTCGTGGCCTTTCCCTTCCACGTCACCCCGTTTCGCGAGTTCCCGGTGACCAACGCCGGCACGGCCATCGCGCCCGAATACCTCGGTGTGGCCCTCGGCGAACTGCGCGACCGCTACGCGGAGAACCTGCCGCCCGTCTGCATCACGGCCGGGGGAGCGAGCTTCCCCGACGTCGCCGACACGTGGCGTGCCGTGCAGGATCCGGCGCGGATCGACTACCTGGCCGAGCACATCACGGCGGCGCTCGCCGCGGTGGCCCCCGGCGGGATCGCCGACGGGGTCACCCTGCAGGGCTACCTGGTCTGGTCCCTGCTGGACAGCTTCGAATGGACGGCCGGCTACACCCAACGGTTCGGCCTCGTGCACGTCGACTTCCAGAGCGGCACCTGCACCCGCACCCCCAAGTCTTCCTACCGCTGGCTGCAGACGGTGCTCTCCGCCCGCTGACGGTCGCGTGGGGCCGGTCGTCGCCGCGTTACTTGGAGTGTGTCGGGAAGCGCATGTGAGCCTCAGGGCGCGCGGTTATGATAATTTGTGCGTCGTAAAAAACGCCGCCGCGGCCTGCTTGCCCGCCCCGCCTCACCTCAAGGAGAAGCTGCCATGGAATGGCTCATCCCGGTCCTCATCGTTGTTGCACTCGTCGTCATCATTGGGATTTACCTCTGGGCCACGTACAACTCTCTCGTCACCCTCAAAGTGCGCGTGGACGAGGCATGGAGTGATATCACCGTTCAGTTGAAGCGCCGGGCCGACCTGATCCCGAACCTGATCGAGACGGTCAAGGGCTACGCGGCACACGAGCGGGCCGTTTTCGAGAACGTCACGAAGGCACGGGCCGAGTCGCTCAACGCGCAGGGTCCGGCCGAGGCCGCCGCCGCCGAGAACCACATGCAGACCGCGCTGCGCAGCATCTTCGCCGTAGCGGAGGCGTACCCGCAGCTGCAAGCCAGCCAGAACTACCTGCAGTTGCAGGGCGAGCTTGTCGACACGGAGGACAAAATCCAGGCCTCACGCCGGTTCTATAACGGCGGCGTTCGGGAACTGAACACGAAGATCCAGGTCTTCCCCAACAACCTCATCGCCCGCAACCTCGGGTTCACCCAGCGAGACTTTTTCGAGGTGTCCGACTCCGCCGCCATCGCGGAGCCGCCTCGCGTTCAGTTCTAGCGGACGGCTTCCATGTACAGCGCAATTGCGCGCAACAAGCGCAACACCGTCTTCATCATCATCCTGTTCATCGCCATCATCGCGGGTCTCGGCTGGCTCGCCAACGCGGTCTATAGCACGCCCGGTGACTACAGCATCCTGATCTTCACGGTCGTCTTCGCCACGGGGTATGCCGTGGTGCAGTACTTCGTGGCCGGTCGCCAGGCGATCGCGATGAGCGGCGGCATCCGCATCACCAGTCAATCGGAGAATCCGAGGCTCTGGAACATCGTCGAGAACCTCTCGATCACCACCGGCACGCCGATGCCCGCGATCTATGTCATCAACGACCCGGCGCCGAACGCCTTCGCCACCGGGCGCGACCCGGAACACGCGATCGTCGCGGCCACCACCGGCCTGCTGGAGATCATGACCGACTCCGAGCTCGAGGGCGTCATGGCGCACGAGCTCGGCCACGTGCGCAACTACGACATCCGCCTGTCGATGGTCGTGTTCGGCCTCGTCGTCGCCGTCGGGTTCATCTCGGACATCTTCCTTCGAATGGCGTTCTTCGGCCGGAACAGCAAAAACAATGGCAGCCCCGTCATCATGGTGGTCGGTCTCGTCGCCATGCTCGTGGCGCCCCTGATCGCCACGATCGTGCAGCTTGCGGTGTCGAGGCAGCGCGAATACCTGGCGGATGCGACGGCCGCCCTGACCACGCGGCATCCGGACGCCCTGGCCAGCGCACTCGGCAAGCTCGAGGCCTTCGGGCGCCCGATGAAGAAGCAGAATACCTCGATGGCCCACCTCTGGATCGCCGACCCGCTCAAGCCCGGCGTGATGGACAAGCTCTTCGCCACGCACCCGCCGATCGCCGAGCGCGTCGAGCGCCTGCACACGATGGGCCGCAAGTTCTGACCTGCTTCGACGGCCGCTAACGCAGCTCGGCGGCCAACGCCTCGGCGAGATTGCCGCGCCGTTCCACCTCGATCTGTGGCAGGCCCTGCCAGGCGGCGGCCTCCTTGAGAACAGATGAGAGACGCCCGGCCGTGTCCGACGGCGCGCCCGGCTCCACCCAGGCAGCGCGCACCCGCAGCACCTGCGCCTGCCGGTCGTTCTTCAAGTCGACCCGGCCCACGATCGTGTCTCCGAGCAGCACGGGCAGGCAGTAGTACCCGAACACCCGCTTCGGTTCGGGCGTGTAGATCTCGATCCGGTAGTGGAACCCGAACAGTCGCAACGCGCGCGCCCGTTCCCAGACGACCGGGTCGAACGGCGACAGCAGGGTCGCGGCATCCACCCGGCGCGGGAGCCGCGCGTCGCGGTGCAACCAGGCGCCCCCCGATGCGCCGCCCGCACCCCAGCCCGGCACCTCGACCGGGATGAGCTCGCCGGCATCCTCGAGGTCGTGGATGGCCGCCAGGGTCGCCGGGCCGCGCAACCGGAAGTAGTCGGCGAAGTCCTTCCCCGTGCCGATTCCGTGCGCCCGCGCCGAGCGACTCACCAGCTCGCGGTGCGCGTCGTCCCGGCCGATCGTGCGCTCCCGCAACTCCCGCGGGAACACCTGCTCCGGCAGCCCGTAGACCCGCTCGAACCGTTCCCGGCCCGAGATCGCCACGTCGCCCCAGCGGAACAGGGTCTCCAACCCGGTCTTCACGTCCGACCAGCCCCACCACGGGCCGCGGCGGCGGTTCACGTCGTGCTCGATGGCGCTCGCGCGCAGGGGACCGTTGGCGGCAAGCTCGGCGAGCAGCCAGTCGAGCATCGGCCGGTTGCCCTGAGCCCACGCCTCGGTTGCCGACCGGGTCCGGAATTCGCGCATCCGCCAGCCGAAGAGCGGCCAGGCGTCGCGCGGCAGGAACGATGCCTCGTGCGCCCAGTACTCGGTGAACCGGGATTCGCGGCCCGAGGTCAGCCGGTCCAGCTGCGCCTTGTCGTAGGCGCCGAGTCGGCTGAACGCCGGCATATAGTGGCTGCGCTCGAACACGTTCACGGAGTCGATCTGCAGCAGCCCGAGCCGGTTCACCAGGGCATCCAGTTGACGGATGCCCGGCGTCACTGACGGCGGGCGGCCGAAGCCCTGCGCGCCGAGCGCGATCCGGCGGGCAAGGGCTGGGGAGATCGTCTGCACCACTCTCCGACCCTAGTGGCACGCTTCAGACGGCATTCACCCGATGTTCAGCGGCGCACCCCCTCACGGTCGACGGCTGCTCCTAGCCTCGCCTTTACCGGCTACCCGGCTCCACACGTCCGCGTTTTCGCGCGGCGGCCGACACCGGTCCGACGGAGGAAACTTGTTCACCACCCGCATCCTGGCCGCCCTGGCCACGGCCACCGCCCTCGCCCTGAGCCTGTCCGCCTGCTCCGGTGCCGCGGATGCCGGTCCCGGCACCACGGGGGTCGATGCCGCCTCCGCGACCAGCCTCTCCGCCTTCGGCGACCTGGCCGCCCTCGAGGACGCGGCCCGGGCCGAAGGCGCCCTGAACGTGATCGCCCTGCCGCGGGACTGGGCCAACTACGGCGCCGTGCTCGACGCATTTTCCGAGAAGTACCCGGAGATCACCATCACCGAGGCCTCGCCGGACGCGTCCAGCGCCGAGGAGATCCTGGCCGCGGACAACCTCGCCGGGCAGGACACCGCCCCCGACGTATTCGACCTGGGCCTCGCGGTGGCGCTGTCCAGCACCGATCGCTTCGCGCCCTACCAGGTGGCGGCATGGGCCGAAATCCCGGATGCGCTCAAGGAGACCTCCGGGCTGTACACGGGCGACTACGGCGGCTACCTGGCGATCGGCTACGACCCCGACGCCGTTCCCGCGCCGACCGAGCTGCGTGACCTGCTCGGCGCCGAGTACACGGGCAAGGTCGCGATCAACGGCGACCCGACACAGGCCGGGGCTGCGTTCGCCGCCGTCGGGCTGGCCACCGTGCAGAGCGGGAGCGATGTGAGTGACTTCCAGGCCGGCATCGACTTCTTCGACGAGCTCAACCAGGCCGGCAACTTCGTCAAGATCGACCCGACTTCGGCGACCATCGCGTCGGGTGAGACCCCGGTGGTCTTCGACTGGGACTACCTCAACGTGGGCTACGGCACGAGTCTGGCCGGCGAGCGCAACTGGGAGGTCGTCGTCTTTCCGGGAACCGGGTACGCCGGCTACTACAACCAGGCCGTGAACAAGGATGCCCCGAACCCGGCCGCAGCCAGGCTCTGGCAGGAATTCCTCTACAGCGACGAGGGCCAGAACCTCTGGCTCGCCGGTGGCGCCCGCCCCGTGCGCGCCGAGGCGATGGCGGCGGCCGGCACCATCGACGCGGCGCTCTTCGCCGCACTCCCTGCGGCCCCGGCCGAGACGGTCGTCCCCTCCGAGGCGGAGAGCGCCGCGGGAGCCGCGCTCCTCGGCGCGAAGTGGGCCGCAGCTGTCCGGTAGCCGGCGCGGCACGGCGGCAGCCTTCGGGCTGTTGCCGTTCGCGGCATATGTGGTGCTCTTCCTGCTCGTGCCTACCCTGATCGCAGTCGGAAGCGGCTTCGTCGACGAGTCCGGGGTGTTCACGCTCGACACTGTGGCCGCGCTGGGCAACCCGGTCGTGAGAGACGCCTTCGCCGCGTCATTCGTACTGTCGGCACTCACCGCCGTTGTGGGTGCGATCGTCGGTGCCCTTGCCTGCTACGGCTTGCTCGGCGCGCGCGAGGACGGCCCCCTTTGCGCCGTCGTGGACTCCCTCAGCGGCGTGCTCGCCCAGTTCGGCGGCGTCATGCTGGCCTTCGCGTTCGTGGCGACTATCGGCATCCAGGGTCTGGTCACCGTGATCCTGCGCGACACCTTCGGCGTCGACATCTTCGCCGACGGGGTATGGCTCTACGAACTCCCCGGCCTCGTGCTGCCCTACATCTACTTTCAAGTTCCCCTGATGATCATCACCTTCCTGCCCGCGCTGCAGGCACTCAACCCGCACTGGGCCGAGGCCAACGCAACCCTCGGCGGCAACCGGGCCACCTACTGGTTCCGGATCGCGTTCCCGGTGCTGGCGCCCTCGTTTCTCGGCAGCCTGCTGCTGCTCTTCGCCAACGCGTTCTCCTCCTATGCGACCGCCGCCGCGCTCACCAGCCAGGGATCGCAGATCGTTCCGCTGCAGATCCGCTCGGCCCTGACCAGTGAAACCCTGCTCGGCCGGGAGAATCTCGCCGGGGCGTTGGCGCTCGGCATGATCCTGGTGATGTTCGTCGTCATGTCCGGCTACTCGGCGTTGCAGGCACGGGCGGCCCGGTGGCAGCGATGAAGGCGGTGGCGCACACCCCCACCCGGCTGGCGCGCGGCCTCATCCTCGGCAGCATCGGCCTCCTCTTCGCCATCCCCATCGTCGCCATGGTGGAGTTCACCTTGCGCCGCGGCCTCGCCGGCGGCCACGACCTTTCCCGCTGGACGGCCCTGTTCCAGGGTGGCTTCGCCGGCCCGTACCGTTCGGTTCTCGTCGCGCTCGGGAACTCGGTCGGGCTGGCCGTGGGCACCGTCTCGATCGTTCTCCTGCTGCTGGTGCCGACCTTGCTGCTGGTGCACCTGCGTTTTCCCCGCCTGCGCCGCGTGATGGAGTTCGTCTGCATCCTGCCCATCAGCATCCCGGCCATCGTCCTCGTGGTCGGCCTGGCCCCGGTGTACTCGGTGCTCGCCCGCCTGCTTGGCAGCGGCGTGTGGACCCTCGCGTTCGCCTACGGCATCACGGTGCTCCCGTTCGCCTACCGGGCCATCCAGACGAACCTCGACGGCGTCGACGTGTGCACGCTCAGTGAGGCGGCCCGCACGCTCGGCGCGGGCTGGGTGAGCGTGCTCGTGCGGGTACTGATCCCGAACCTGCGCCGCGGCATCCTCGCCGGCGCGTTCATCTCGATCGCAGTCGTGCTCGGCGAATTCACGATCGCCTCCCTGCTCAACCGCATCACCCTGCAGACCGCGCTCGTTGTCGTGAGCAAGGCCGACCCCTATACGGCCGTCATCCTGTCTCTGCTCGCACTCACTTTCGCATTTCTGCTCTTGCTCGTCATCGGGCGTCTCGGCACGGTTCGCGCCGGCAGCCGGCGACGGCCCACCACCGGAGGTCAGCTATGAACCAGAACCAGCTTCGGACCCAGAATCAGAACCGAGACCGTTCGGTGGCGATCGCTCCGGCGGGAGCCTCGGTGCGCTTCGCGGGCGTGGTGAAGGACTTCACCGGCCACCGTGCCCTGGCCGGCTTCGATCTCACCCTGCACGCGGGCGAGTTCGTCGCCCTGCTCGGCCCGAGCGGTAGTGGCAAGACCACCGCGCTGCGGGTATTGGCCGGGCTCGAATCCACGGATGCCGGAAGCATCCTGATCGACGGAGCCGACGTGTCGACACTGCCGACGAGCCGGCGCGACCTGGGCATGGTGTTCCAGTCCTACTCGCTGTTCCCGCACCTCAGCGCGGGCGAGAACGTCGAGTTCGGCCTGCGCATGCGGAAGGTCCGCGGCGAGGAACGGCGCGCCCGAGCGGCCGCGGCCCTCGCCCTGGTCGGGCTCGACGCCCACTACGATCGCTTCGCGCACCAGCTCTCCGGCGGTCAGCAGCAACGGGTGGCGCTGGCGCGCGCCCTCGTCACCGAGCCCCGGGTTCTCCTGCTCGACGAGCCGTTGTCGGCCCTTGACGCCCAGGTTCGGGTGGTGCTGCGCGAGGAGATCCGGCGCATCCAGACCGAACTGGGCATCACGACCCTGTTTGTCACGCACGACCAGGACGAGGCGCTCGCCGTGGCCGACCGCGTCGCCGTGATGCGGGCGGGTTCCATCGAGCAGGTCGGAGCACCGGAAGAGCTCTACACCCGGCCGGCCTCGTCGTTCATCGCGGACTTTGTGGGGCTCAGCAATCGACTGGTCGGCGTGGTGCGCCACGGGTTCGCGCGGGTTCACGGTGCCTCTCTGCCGCTACTCGACCCCTCGCAGGCGGATGGCGCTGTGTCCGTCTCCGTGCGGCCGGAAGACCTCGAATTCGGCGCTGCGGGGGCACCAGGGGTCGTGCTCTCGTCGAGTTTCCACGGCTCGCTCCGGCGCACGAGGGTGCGCCTGGACGACGGCGCGTCGCTCGTCGTGCAGCACGGCGCGCGGCTGCATCCGTCGGCCGGGGACCGGGTCCTGGTGCGGTTCACGGGCGCGCCCGTCTCGGTCGACCCGCTCCCCTCTCCGGCGTAGTGACCGGTCCGGGGCCTGAGGCAGCGAGCACCTTTGGCCCATACCGGAGACGGCACGTGTGATTGCCTAGACTGATGCCGTGATGGAAACCGACGGAAAACCCGCCCGCAGCGGCTTCTTCGGCGTGTTCGGACGCCGCCGCACCGTACCCCCGATCCTGGTCGAGCTCCCGCCCTCGCACGGCTACGGAGTCGACGAGAACCTGCCGGCCGGCATCCGACTCGCCGCCGCCTGGTCCTGGCGCCTGCTCGCGCTCGCCGGCGCACTTGCTGTTTTCATCTTCATCGTCATCCAGCTCCGGTTGATCGTGATCCCGCTGCTCGTGGCCGTGCTGGTGTCGGCACTGCTCGTGCCCTTCGTCGGATTCCTGGTGCGACACCGATTTCCCAAGGCTCTCGCGGTCGTGGTCGCTCTGATCAATACCTTCGCGATCCTCGGCGGACTGATCACGCTGGCCGTGAAGCAGATCGCCATCGGCACGGTCGGCCTGAACGAGAGGCTCGCCGCCTCCTACGAGAGCCTCAAGGCCGTTCTCCTGGCGTCGCCGCTGCAGCTGACCGAACCGGAGCTCAACGCGTTCCTCGGCCAGGCCTGGGACGCCATTCAGGCGGACAGCCAGGTTTTCGTCTCTGGGGCGCTCTCCGTGGGGTCCTCGCTCGGCCACCTGGTGACAGGTTTCCTTCTGGCGCTGTTCAGCCTGCTGTTCATCCTGATCGATGGCAAGGGCATCTGGTCCTGGATCGTGCGCCTGTTCCCCCATGGCGCGCGCGCGGCCATCGATGGCGCGGGGGTGGCCGGCTGGACCACGCTGGGGAACTTCGCCAGGGTGCAGATCCTGGTGGCGTCCATCGACGCGATCGGCATCGGGGTCGGGGCCGCACTGCTGGGGGTTCCGCTCGCCATCCCGATCGGCGTGCTCGTTTTCCTCGGCTCGTTCATCCCCATCGTCGGCGCCGTGGCCACGGGCGCGGTGGCGGTCGTGATCGCCCTGATCTTCAACGACTGGGTGGTGGCTTTGCTGATGCTCGGCGTTGTGCTGCTGGTGCAGCAGATCGAGGGTCACGTGCTACAGCCCCTGATCATGGGTACGGCGGTCAAGGTGCATCCACTGGGTGTCGTTCTCGTGGTGGCGGCCGGCGCCCTGCTCGCGGGCATCGCCGGCGCCCTCTTCGCCGTGCCGATCGCTGCCGTACTCAACGTCATGATCAGCTACATCAACAGCGGGGCGTGGCGATCCGAGCAGACCGCCTCGGCACCCGTCTTCGCCTCCTCGTTGTGGCAGACCGTCCCGCAACGCCCCGGTTTCCGCCGACCGGCATACCGCCTCAAGAAAAGTGCCTCCCATGACTAATGTCTCGCTCGTCGGACCGACCCTGGCCGATTTCGAGTCCGCCCGGGATGTCGTCGGTCGGGTCGCCGCCGTCACCCCGATGGAAACGTCCCGCTACCTCTCGGAGCTCCTCGGCGCGCCGGTCCTCCTCAAGTGCGAGAACCTGCAGCGCACCGGGTCCTACAAGATCCGCGGCGCGTACAACCGGATGTCCAAGCTCACCGACGAAGAGAAGACCCGCGGCGTCGTGGCCGCCTCGGCCGGCAACCACGCCCAGGGCGTCGCCTTCGCGGCGCGGGAGCTCGGCATCCAGGCCACGATCTTCATGCCCGTGGGCGTCGCCCTGCCCAAGCTGCAGGCAACCCGCGACTACGGCGCGCACGTCATCCTGCGCGGCAATACGGTGGCCGAGCCGCTGCTCGCGGCCGCGGAGTGGGCCGCCGAGACCGGCGCCATCCTGATCCCGCCGTTCGACCACGCGGATGTCGTCACCGGCCAGGGCACCGTGGGTCTGGAGATCCTCGACCAGGTTCCCGACCTCGCCACCGTGATCGTTCCGATCGGCGGCGGCGGCCTCATCTCCGGTGTCGCCAGCGTGCTCAAGCAGCGCGCGCGCCGGGACGGCCGCCAGATCCGGGTGATCGGGGTGCAGGCCGCCAACGCGGCCGCTTACCCTCCGTCCCTCGAGGCCGGCCGGGTGCTGGAGATCCAGATCATGCCGACCATCGCCGACGGCATCGCGGTGGCCAAACCGGGCCTGCTGAATTTTGAGATCGTGCGTGATGCCGTCGATGAGGTCGTCACCGTCACCGAGGATGACACGGCTCGTGCCCTCCTGGTGCTGCTCGAGCGCGCCAAGCTCGTGGTCGAGCCGGCCGGCGCGGTCGCCGTGGCGGCGATCCTCGCAGGCAAGGTCACCGCGACCGGCCCGACGGTCGCGATCCTCAGCGGGGGAAACATCGACCCGCTGCTGATGCAGCGCGTGATCAGCCATGGTCTCTCGGCATCCGGCCGCTATCTCACGTTGCGCATCATGCTGCCCGACCGTCCCGGGCAGCTGGCCCGCATCTCGGAGCTGCTCGCCGAGGCGCACGCCAACGTGATCGAGGTTCTCCACACGCGGCACGGTGTGGGGCTTCAGATCAGCGAGGTCGAACTCAACGTCAGCGTCGAGACTCGCGGGCCCGACCACCGCCAGCTCGTCGTGGATGTGTTGCGTGCGGCCGGATACGACCCGCAGATCGACTAGCGGGGGAGCTTCGACGAATCGTGCGTCGTGGGTTTGACGCTCGTGACGGTGCCGTGCCTCTAACGAATTCGACGGAGATTCTGCCCGGATCGGCTCCAGAAGCCCCGAGAACTCGCATTTTCCGCAAAATCTCCGTCGAATCGGTTCGACGACGGGAGCCAGGCGGGGCGCGGCGCGAGCGGGGGACCGGTGCGGCTAGTTGCCGGTCCAGGTCTCCACGAGGAAGATCTCGACGGCGATTTCCTTGCCGGTGGGCGTCACGTACGACGTTGTCGCTCCGACGGCGAGGCCGATGATCGCGGTGCCGAGCGGGCTCTGCTCGCTGAAGACGTCGAGGTCGCTGTCCCCGGCGATCTCGCGGCTGCCGATCAGGAAGCGGGTCTCATCGCCGGCGATCGTGGCCGTGATCACGGTTCCCGGCTCGACGACGCCCCGGCTTTTCGGCGCATGGCCGACCTCGGCGTTGCGCAGCAGTAGAACGAGGGTGCGGATGCGGGCCTCCATCTTCCCCTGCTCATCCTTGGCCGCGTGGTAGCCCGAGTTCTCCTTGAGGTCGCCCTCCTCGCGAGCCGATTCGATCTTCTTCGCGATCTCGACGCGCCCGACGGTGCTGAGCGTGTCCAGCTCCGCGGCGAGGCGGTCGTGGGCCTCCTGCGTCAGCCAGGTGACCGTGGTTTCGGTAGTCATGGGTGGAATCTCCTCATGCTTGTTCGTGCTCGTTCGATGCCCGTGCGGGTGAACCCGCAGATATACAACGGACGCCCCGACGATCACGTCAGGGCGAAGTCATCAGTCTAGGTCAGCCAGCAGCGGTAAATCAATCCGGTGTTGCTCTGCTCGGTGGTGCGCACATCCGTCGTCGTCGACCGCGAATACACGATGCTCGCGGGCAGGTTGACGACTTTCCAGCCAACCACCGTGAAACTCTCGTTGAGCGCCTGAACCGCGCAGCTGGCGGTGCGGCCGACCGGGATGGACGCCTCGAACGTGACGCTCACAGTGTTCTCGTCGATGATGCTGTGACGGATGTCCCGGGTCTCGATCAAAGGCTGCGACGCCCCCAGTCCCACCCAGACCACGAAGCCCAGGAGGATTGCCGCGAGGGAGCCGGCTGAGACGAACAGAACGCGGCGGTCTCTCGTGCCCCGGTTCGGGGCGCGCCCGTACCGGGTGTCGAGGTTGCTGCTCAGGGCCACTCAGACTCCACACTCACGGATCAACGATTAGTCTTGGTACCAAGGTTATCTGGCATTTCTGAGGAGTTTCATGGCGCTGCGACTCTTGGCGGTGCACGCCCATCCCGACGACGAGTCGAGCAAGGGCGCTGCGACCTATGCCCACTACCGGCGTCTCGGCGCCGAAGTGATGATCCTGAGCTGCACGGGCGGCGAGCGGGGGAGCATCCTGAATGAGGCTCTGCTCGGCCATCCGCTGGCCGAGCGCGACCTGCCAGGACTGCGCCGTCTGGAAATGGCCGAGGCCCAGCGGGCCCTCGGCGTGCAGCACCGCTGGCTCGGCTACGAGGACTCCGGCATGAACGAAGACGGTTCGGTGCCCCCGAACTCGTTCGCGGACATCCCGGTGGTGATCTCCGCCGAACCGGTCGTCCGGCTGATCCGCGAATTTCGGCCGCAGGTCCTGGTGACCTACGACGAGAAGGGCGGCTACCCGCATCCCGACCACATCCGCTGCCACGACGTGTCGATGGAGGCCTACCGTGCCGCCGCCGACCCGACCCGGTACCCGGATGCCGGTGAGCCCTGGCAGGTCGAGAAGCTCTATTACGATCGGATTTTCAACCTTGAACGCGTCGACGCCATGTTCCTGGAACTGAGCGTCACGGAGCCGGACTCGCCCCTGCTGGAGCCGCTCGGAGCGGCCAGGGAATGGATGAAAGACTACCCGAAGCTGGCCACGACCCATGTGCCCGTCGGTGACTTCCTCGAGGTGCGGGACGCGGCGCTTCGAGCCCACGCGAGTCAGGTTGCTCCCACCAGCAGTTTCTTCTTCTGGCCGAACGACCTCATCCGCGAGGCGTGGCCCTATGAAGACTTCCAGCTCGTCGAATCGAAAGTGGACACCGTGATACCTGAATCCGACCTCTTCACCGGAATCCGGGACGACTCGTGAGCGGCCTGATCCTGGCTCCCCTCGTGAGCATCGTCTTGGCCGCCACCCCACCGCCGGAGTTCGACCCGAACACGGTGACGCCGGGCCCGGAAGGCTTTGTGGCGATTGCTCTGGTCGCCGTGGGAGCGGTGCTGCTGGCGATGGACATGGCCCGCCGAGTGCGCCGCAACACCTACCGCGCAGAGATTCAGGAACGTCTGCAGGCGGAGATGGCCGCACAGAAGGCCGCAGAGGCCGGAATCGCCGACAAGGACTAGCGAACTACGGGTGGATCGGGTTCGTCGCGATGATCATGATCGCCGCCCAGTGGCAGAGGAAGGCCACCACGGTCAGGGTATGGAAGATCTCGTGGAAGCCGAATACGCCCGGCAGCGGGTTCGGCCGCTTCATGCCGTAGATGACGGCGCCGACCGAGTAGCAGAGCCCGCCGACCATGATCAGTGTCATCATCGCTGCGTTGGCCTGGAAGAAGTCCACGATGAACATCAGCGCTCCCCAGCCGAGTGCCAGGTACAGCGGAACGTAGAGCCAGCGTGGGGCGTGGATCCAGAACACCCGGAACGCGATTCCGAGGATGGCGCCGCCCCAGACCAGCGACAGAAGCAGCGTGGACTTGGCGGGCGGCAGGGCCAGCACGGCGATGGGCGTGTAAGAGCCCGCGATCAGCAGGAAGATGTTGGCGTGGTCGATCCGTTTGAGGATGACCTTCGTGCGCGGACTCCAGTCGAACCGGTGGTACAGCGCCGAATTGCCGAACAGCAGCATCGAGCTGAGCACGAACACGAGCGAACTCCACCGGGCCGCGCTGCCCTCGGCCGACAGGAGCAGCACGATCCCGGCCACGATCGTGACCGGGAACGTGCCGGCGTGGATCCATCCTCGCCAGGTGGGCTTGACGTCCACCTGCGGGGGCAGGTCGTCCTCGAACAACGGCAGGTTGGGGATGTCATCCGCTGAGGCCATGCTGCAAGAATAGGACAGTGTGCATGCCGCGCGCGGTACGCGACGCTCCCGAGTGGGCTAGCGTAACTGTGTGCAGAAACGGGAAGTTCCTTGGGCGCGCGGCATTCTCTACGGGGTTTATCAGCGTCGGCTTCGTCGCGGGCTGACGCCGGATGTGCTTCCAAACCACGTCGCCATGATCATCGACGGCAACCGGCGCTGGGCCAAACAGCTCGGGTTCGACTCCGCCGCCCACGGGCATCGGGCCGGTGCCGCCAAGATGCGGGAGTTCCTCAAGTGGTGTGACGACCTCGGCATCTCCGTCGTCACGCTCTACCTGTTGTCGTCCGACAACCTCACCAACCGGCCCAGCGAAGAACTCGCGGAGCTGACGAAGATCATCGCCAAGCTCGCGGAGGAGTTGTCCCGGTACCGCGACTGGCGGGTGCAGCAGGTCGGCTCGAAGACCGGACTGCCCGAGCCGCTGGTGGCCGCACTGAACGCCGCGGAAGCGCGCACGGCCCGCAAGAAGGGGCTGCACGTCAACCTTGCCGTCGGCTACGGCGGGCGCACCGAGATCACCGACGCCATGCGCAGCATCGTGGGAGCGCACCTTGCCAGCGGCGGCGTGCTCGAGGACCTTGCGGAGACGCTGACCCCGGATCTGATCGGCGCGCACCTGTACACGGGCGGCCAGCCCGATCCGGACCTGGTCATCCGCACGTCGGGGGAGCAGCGCATCAGCGATTTCATGCTCTGGCAGAGCGCACACAGCGAGTTTTACTTCGTGGAGGCGCTCGGGCCTGACCTCCGCCAGGTCGATTTTCTGCGCGCCCTGCGCGATTTTGCTCGGCGCCAGCGCCGCTTCGGAGGGTAGGGGCACCTCATGACGGCTCTCGAACGGTTCCTTGACGGGTTCATCGCGGAACCCGGTTACCTCGACTATGCCCGGATCGGCCCGCTGTCGGCGGGTGTGGTCGCCGAAACCCTCGGCCAGACCGAGGTGCTCTCGCGGGCCCGGTTCGGCAGCCTGGACCACTTCCAAGCCCAGGACGAGCGGCTGCGCACCGCCGTGGCCCGGGCGACCGGATTCCGCGCCGACCAGGTCGTTTCCGAGCCCAACACCACCACCGGCGTGATGCAGGCCATGTTCGGCCTGACGGGGGCGGTGCTGCTGTCGTCGGGCGACTTTCCCACGGTCCCGTTCGCGGTCGTGCGCGCCGCGGAGGCGCTGCAGGTGGTCACCCCGCTCTGGCTGGCGACCGACCACGGCCGCGTCACCCCTGGTCAGATCCGGGAGCAGCTCACCCCGGCCACTGCCGCAGTGGCGGTCTGCCTCGTCGATTCCCGCACCGGCCATCGCGTGGACCTCGAGGGCATCCGTCAGGTCATCGGCGACCGTTTGCTCATCGTCGACGCCATCCAGGGTTTCGGCGCAGTGGATGTCCCCTACGAGGTGGCAGACGTCGTCGCGTCGGGCGGGCAGAAATGGTCCAGGGCCGGCTGGGGCACCGGGTTCCTGGCTCTCAGCGACCGTGCGGTGGAACGCCTGGTCCCCGTGTTCTCCGGTTTCGCCGGCACCGACGTCCCCGAGCCGTGGGACGAAGTGTTGCCGCCGAGCCGCAGCGCAAACGCGTTCCGGGTGAGCAATGGCGACGCCATCGCCCAGGCCCGGTTCGCGGCCGCCCTCGAGGAGGTGGCCGAGGTCGGTATCCGTGCCATTGAAGATGCGATCGCCGTGAACGTGTCGCTTCTGATCGATCTGGCGGACGAGTTCGCTGTGCCCGTGGTTTCCTCCCGAGACGACCGGGAGCGGGCCGGCATCCTGGTGCTCGAGCCACCGGCGAGCCAGCTCACGCTGCTGAGCATCGCGCTGCACAACCACGGGGTGACGGCGACGACCCGCAGCGGGACCGTGCGGCTGAGCACCCATGCTGCGCTCAGCCCGGACACGGTCGACATGCTGCGCGGGGCGTTCACCTCGTATGCGACCGCCGTGACCTACTGACGACGGCTCGGTGAACATTGTTTCGAATGGGCGTGTCGCTCTTCCCCTGGAGCGTGCGGGTAAGTAGCGTCATGCTTATCAGGTATGGCGCCTGATCGAGACGGCCACATAAGTACGGCTCGAGAACCCTGTGGCCGCTCGCCAACACAATCTGTGCCTCACGGGGCACGGGGTGGGAGTGGTTGTGACCGCTAATCAGATCGATAACAAGGGTTCTAACCAGAGCGCGTCGGCGACGGGGCAGACCGAATGCACGTACGTTCTTGACACCTCGGTTCTGCTCTCCGATCCCAAAGCGATCTTCCGTTTCGCGGAGCACGCCGTCGTGCTCCCCGTCGTGGTGATTGCGGAGCTCGAGGCCAAACGCAACGACCCGGAGATCGGCTACTTCGCTCGCCAGTCACTGCGGTTCCTTGACGAACTGCGGGTGAAGCACGAACGGTTGGACTTCCCGATCCCGGTCGGTGACGGCGGCAGCCTCCGCGTGGAGCTCAACCACTCGAACATGTCGGTGCTTCCGTCCGGACTGCAACTCGGTGACAACGACTCCCGCATCCTGGCCGTGGCCCTGAATCTCGCCCACGACGGCTTGAATGTGACCGTCGTCTCCAAGGACCTGCCCCTGCGGGTCAAGGCGGCCTCGCTCGGCCTCACCGCAGAAGAGTACCGTCATGAACTTGCCGTGGATTCCGGCTGGACCGGCATCGACGAGATCACCTTGGGCTCGAACCTGATCGACGAGCTCTACGACAAGGAGGTCGTGCACACCCGTCTCGTGCAGGACATGCCCGTGAACACGGGCCTGGTCATCCACTCCGACCGCGGTTCGGCGCTCGGCCGGGTGACCGGCAACGGCGCGATGAAGCTCGTGCGCGGCGACCGGGACGTCTTCGGGCTGAAGGGACGCTCGGCGGAGCAGCGGCTCGCCATCGACCTGCTGCTCGACCCGGAGATCGGTATCCTGTCACTGGGAGGTCGGGCCGGCACGGGGAAGTCGGCGCTCGCCCTCTGCGCCGGGCTCGAGGCCGTGCTGGAACGCCAGCAGCACCGCAAGATCATGGTCTTCCGACCGCTCTACGCGGTCGGCGGCCAGGAGCTGGGGTACCTGCCCGGCGACGCCGCCGAGAAGATGAGCCCGTGGGCCCAGGCGGTCTTCGACACACTCGGGGCCATCGTCTCCGAGAACGTGCTGGAGGAGGTCATCGAGCGCGGCATCCTCGAAGTCCTGCCGCTGACGCACATCCGCGGCCGGTCCCTGCACGACGCTTTCGTGATCGTCGATGAGGCTCAGTCGCTCGAACGCAACGTGCTACTCACGGTGCTCAGCCGGATCGGGCAGAACTCGCGGGTGGTCCTCACCCACGATGTGGCGCAGCGGGACAACCTGCGGGTCGGCCGCTTCGACGGGGTGGCGTCGGTGATCGAGACGCTCAAGGGACATCCGCTCTTCGCCCACATGACGCTCACCCGCTCGGAGCGGAGCGCGATCGCCGCCCTCGTGACCGAGATGCTCGAGGGCAACGAGGTGCGCTAGCGCCCTGACGAATTCGACGGAGATTTTGCCCCAGAAGCCGCTTTCGGTACGAAAACAGGCAACTGGGAGCAAAATCTCCGTCGAATTGGTGAGCGCTGAACGGACAAGGAGCTGCGCAAGTGAGAAAGCGCGGGGCTACTTCGCCTGAGGCGGGCGGGTCATGCTCAGCACGTCGAGGGCGGTGTCGAGCAGTTCGAGGGTGACCTCGCCGCGCTCAACGAAACCGAGCGCGATGACGGAATCGCGCACGGTCACCCCTTCGGCCACCGAGTACTTTGCCACCTTGGCCGCGGCCTCGTAGCCGATGACCCGGTTTAGAGGAGTGACGATGGCGGGGGAGGACTCGGCCAGCGCGCGCGCGCGCTCGACATTCGCTGTGAGGCCGTCGACGGTCTTGTCGGCGAGCACGCGGGCCGCGTTCGAGAGCAGGCGGATCGACTCGAGCAGGGCGGTGCCCATCACCGGGATCGCGACGTTGAGCTCGAACGAGCCCGACGCGCCCGACCAGGCGATTGTGGCGTCGTTGCCGATCACGCGGGAGCAGACCATCAGCACGGCCTCGGGGATCACCGGGTTCACCTTGCCCGGCATGATCGAGGAGCCCGGCTGCAGGTCGGGGATGTTCAGCTCGCCGAAGCCCGTGTTGGGTCCCGAGCCCATCCAGCGCAGGTCGTTGCAGATCTTGGTGAGGCTCACCGCGATGGTGCGAAGGGCGCCGGATGCGTCCACCAGGCCGTCCCGGTTGGCCTGCGCCTCGAAGTGGTCGCGTGCCTCGGTGACCGGCAGTTCGGTCTCCTCGACGAGCAGCTCGATCACGAGCTGCGGGAACCCGGCGGGCGTGTTGATGCCGGTTCCGACCGCAGTGCCGCCGAGGGGGACCTCCGCGACGCGGGGAAGCGCGGTCCGCACGCGCTCGATGCCGAGGCGCATCTGCCGCGCGTATCCGCCGAACTCCTGGCCGAGGGTGACCGGGGTGGCATCCATCAGGTGGGTGCGGCCGGCCTTGACCGCGCCGGCCCACAGCTCGGCCTTGGCCTCTAAGGCCACAGCCAGGTGGTCGAGTGCGGGGACGAGCTCGTCGATGAGCGCGCTCGTCACGGCGAGGTGCACGGATGTCGGGAACACGTCGTTGGAGGACTGAGACGCGTTCACGTGGTCGTTCGGGTGCACCGGGCGCCCGAGGCTGCGGGTCGCCAGGGTCGCGAGGACCTCGTTCATGTTCATGTTCGAGGAGGTGCCGCTGCCGGTTTGGTAGACGTCGATCGGGAACTCGGAGTCGTAGCGACCGGTGGAGACCTCGTCGGCGGCGGTGGCGATCGCGTTGGCGATGTCGACGTCTAGTACCCCTAGTTTCGCGTTCGCCAGGGCGGCGGACTTTTTGATGCGTGCCAGGGCGGCGATCTGGGCGGGCTCCAGTACCGAGCCGGAGATCGGGAAATTCTCGACGGCCCGCTGCGTCTGCGCCCCGTAGAGGGCGGCGACCGGAACCCGGACCTCGCCCATCGTGTCGTGTTCGATCCGGTACTCGGCTTCAGCGGTCTTGTCCACCACGGTGTGTATTACCTTTCGGTTGGGAATCTCTTCGGTACGGGAACGCGCGGCGACGGCCTGGGCGGCTCGCCGCGGGCGGGCTGCTCGGCTAAACCACGCCGACAACGATGTCGGGCACGGCACGGCCTTCGAGCAGCCGGTAGTTCGCCCCGACGATAGCCAATGTACCTTCTGCCACGGCCGCCCTGATCATCTCAGAGCGCTCGAGCAGTTCGGACACCGTGTCGCGAAGGTGTTCGCGGCCGACGGCGAGGGCGTCGACCAGCTCGGGATCGATCGACGTCGCATCCTTGGACTCCGCCACCCGGCGGACGGCCGGCACGATCTTCTCGATGATCCGGCTGATGTGCGCGGGCAGAGGTTGCGCGTCGGCGGCCTGGGAATCGATGGCGGCGCGCACGGCCCCGCAGCCGTCGTGGCCGAGCACCAGGATGAGCGGCACACGGAGCACGGCGACCGCGTATTCGAGTGAGCCGAGCACCGAATCGGAGATGACCTGACCGGCATTGCGCACGACGAAGAGGTCGCCGAGGCCCTTGTCGAAGATGATCTCGGCGGCCAGCCGCGAGTCGCTGCAGCCGAACAGGGCCGCGTCGGGGGTCTGTACGAAGGCGAGTTCGGCTCGGCGGTCCACATCCTGCCGCGGATGCCGCGGCTCGCCGCTCACGAAGCGGTCGTTTCCGCGCTGCAGGTCGGTCCAGACGTCTGCCGGTGTTGCTGCCTCGCCCATTACTGTCCCTCGGTGCTGTTGGAACTGATCTGTTCGGCCAGCACTGCGGCCAGGACGGCGAGTTCCTCGTCATCGGCGGTGCCGACGAGGAGGTAGGTACTGTCGCCGGCCGTGGTCACCAGAGCGGATTCGAAATTGCCGCGGTCATCTTCCGGTGCGGTGTTGCGGTAGACGTCCCAGGTGACTCCGGCGATCATGACGGTGCCGGCGACCGGAGCATCCTGCAGCTCGTCGGCGAGCCAGCTCGGGTTGGCGCCGAGCGCTTGGGTGAGGCCGATGAACTCGGTCTTGGCCGTGATCAGACCGATGTACCAGGACGGGATCTTGTCGCTTCCGCCCAGGCGCCACTGCGCGGCGTTGGCCGTCCACCCACTCGGCAACTCCGGAACCAGCAGGGGATCGGTGAGGCCGGGTTGCACCTGCGCGGCGACGGCGGCGAAATCGACGTCGCGGTTCTGCGGGGCGTCGCTGCGCGGCACCAGCAGCACGAGCACCAGGACTGTGCCCAGTGTGGCCAGCAGGGACAGGACCAGATTGTTCACGGTCTTGTGGGAGCGGTACTTGCGGGAGTTCTCGGCCAGCCGGGTGCGGGTTTCATCCGGCGTCTCCGGGCGACCCAGCTCTGCGACGATTCGGGGCGCGCGCTTGGCGGGGCTCATCCGGCTGTCGCGGCGGAGTCGACTTGGCCTGCCCTGGCGGCATCCAGCCTGGCTTTCGCGCCGATCAGCCACTCTTCGCAGCGGCGGGCGAGAGCCTCACCTCGTTCCCACAGCGCGAGCGATTCCTCCAGCGACGAGGCTCCCTGCTCGAGGGCGTTCACCACGCGCACGAGTTCATCCCGGGCCTGTTCGTAGCTCAGTGCGTTGATTTCGTCTGGTGCCGAGGTCATGGTGTCCATTCTAATTTCTCATTCGACGGTGTCGGGTCGGAGGTTGCCACGTCCGCGGTGGCCGCCAGAGCGCCCTCGGCGAGCGTGATCAGGAGTTTCGTTTGCGACGGTGCCTGCCCGGGCGAGCGCACCACCTGGCCGCCCTGCAACTGCACGATCGAGTAGCCGCGGTCGAGGGTGCCCTGGGGGGAGAGGGCGCGCAACTGGGAACGCAGGTCGACGATCACCGCTCCGGCCCGCTCGACCGCCCGGTCGATTAGCTCGGCGCCGCGGGCGACGTAGCGGGTGAGGTCCTCGGATCGGGAATCGATGATCCACTCGGGGGTGCTCAACACCGGGCGTGAGCGAAGCTGACCGATCCGGTCGACCTCGTGCGCGAGGATACCGGTCAGCCGGTTGCTGAGGCGGGCCCGGGCCTGCTGTACCCGGTTGAGTTCGTCGGAGACGTCCGGCACGACGCGTTTGGCGGCATCCGTCGGCGTCGACGCGCGAAGGTCGGCCACGTCGTCGAGCAGCGGCCGGTCGGCCTCGTGGCCGATCGCGCTGACCAGCGGGGTCGTGCAGGCCGCCGCAGCCCGGATCAGCGTCTCGTCGCTGAAGCCGAGCAGGTTCTGGAAGTCGCCGCCGCCGCGGGCGACGATGATCACGTCGACCTCCGGGTCGGCGTCCAGCCGCTGGATGGCCGCGGTCACCTCGGACACCATGCGATCACCCTGCACGGCGGCGTAGGCCAGGTCGAAAGTGACGGCCGGCCAGCGCAGCTGGGCGTTGCGGATGACGTCTTTCTCAGCGTCGGAGTCTTTGCCGGTGACCAGGCCGATGCAATGGGGGAGGAAGGGCAGCGGCTTCTTGCGGGACGCGTCGAACAGACCCTCGCTGGCCAGCCGATTGCGCAGTCGTTCGAGCCGTTCCAGCATGTCGCCGAGGCCCACGTGGCGCATCTCGAGCATCTGCATGGTGAGAGTGCCACCCTTGACCCAGTAGTTGGGTTTGACGAGGGCGATGACCCGGTCGCCCTGCTTGAAGTCGTTGGTCAGCTTCGCGCGCACCGACGACCAGATCGTGAAGCCGACCGTGGCGTCTTCGGTGAGGTCCTTGAGCTTGCCGTAAACGTTGCCGCCGCTGGCGCCCCACTGGGTGATCTCGCCCTCGACCCAGGCCGTGCCGAGGCGCTCGATGTAGCCGCGGATCTTGTTGGCCAGCAGCCCGACCGGCCAGGGGGTCTCGAGGGTGGGTGGTGCGTCCGTCATCAATCGTTCCTCCCACGGACTGCACAGTCGGCCCCCATAAGATGAGGAGGTGACTATCAGTACGGATTCGCCTGTGATCGGCCTTGGCATGCCACGGCTTCCCCGCGCACGCAACAGGCTCAAGGATACCCCGGTGCTCGGACGCAAACGGGTGCTGCTGGCCGCCCCGCGAGGCTACTGCGCCGGCGTGGACCGTGCCGTCATCGCCGTCGAGAAGGCCCTCGAACTGTATGGCTCCCCCGTGTATGTGCGCAAGCAGATCGTGCACAACATCCACGTGGTCTCCGAGCTGGAGAAGAAGGGGGCGATCTTCGTCGAGGAAGTAGACGAGGTGCCCACCGGCTCCCACATCGTTTTCAGCGCCCACGGCGTGTCACCGGCCGTCGTCACTGCGGCGGCGGACCGCGGCCTGCTGGCAATCGACGCCACCTGCCCACTGGTCACGAAGGTGCACCGTGAGGCCGTGCGCTTCGCCCGGGACGACTTCCAGATCCTGCTGATCGGCCACGAAGGCCACGAAGAGGTCGAGGGAACCGCGGGGGAGGCACCCGAGCACACCACGCTCGTCGGGAGCCCTGACGACGCCGACACCATCGAGGTGCGCGACCCCGACAAGGTGGTCTGGCTGTCCCAGACCACGCTGAGCGTGGACGAGACCATGGAAACCGTGCGTCGCCTGCGTACCCGTTTTCCAAATCTGCAGGATCCCCCCAGCGACGACATCTGCTACGCCACCCAGAATCGCCAGGTGGCGATCAAGAAGGTGGCCCGTGATTCGGACCTCGTCATTGTGGTCGGCTCGGCGAACTCGTCCAACTCGGTGCGACTGGTCGAGGTGGCGCTGGAGTACGGTGCCCGGGCTGCCTACCGCGTGGACTTCGCCAGCGAGATCCAGCAGGAGTGGCTCGACGGGGTTGTCACCGTGGGCGTGACCAGCGGGGCATCCGTGCCCGACGAACTCGTGCACGAGGTGCTCGCCGATCTGGCCGAGGCCGGCTACGGCGACATCGAAGAGATCAAGACGGCCGAGGAGGACCTGCTGTTCTCGCTGCCGAAGGAACTGCGCAAGGACCTGGCCGGCAACGCGGATGCCCGCGGTCTCGGCGGACGGGTCAGCAGCTAGGAACCGGCCAACTGCGTTCACCACGAAGGCCCCCGTCGATCAGATCCAGGATCTGACCGACGGGGGCCTTCGTGTACGCCGGACCCGGCAGAATGGCGTCGTCTACAGCTGGCCGTAGACGTCCATCAGGTTCGGGTCGTTGAGAAGCGTCGGGTCGGTGGCCAAAACCGCGGTGGTGAAGGCGATGAACACGAACGCGGACAGGACCACACCGATCAGCGGCACGTAGAACGCGCGCTTGCCTCGGACCAGCAACAGGATCACGCCTGCCGCCGTGGCCAGCCAGACCAGGGACACACCGATGATCCCGGCCGTGACCAGCCCGGCCGCGGAGGGATCCGGCTCATACGCGGCGAGATCCAGCTGGGTATGGAGCAACTGAATGGACTCGGTGATCATCGTGAGCATGCTGACCGCGAAGAACGTGGACAGGAGCCCGAGGACGAGCAGGCTCAGAGTCACCGGCCGGTCCCAGGCCGGCGCGGTTCCGGCCGGGCGCACAGCCCGCTCGGGGGCCGCGGACGGCCCCGGAGCCGGCGGTGTGGCGAGCGTGGGCTCATCCGGGCTAGGAGTCCAGCTCCAACCCTCGGGCGCAAGCTCACCGTACTGGGGACGGGGCCGGGAATCCTCCGGAGGGGTTCCCGAAGGAGTCGACGAAGAATTCTCGGCCATCGTCATCCGGTGCTAGCTGTTCGAGTGGCCGGCGGAGCCGAGCTGGCGGGTGGCGTCGGCGACGCGAGCGGCCATGCCCGTCTCGGCAACCTTGCCCCAGGCGCGCGGGTCGTAGACCTTCTTGTTGCCGACTTCGCCGTCAACCTTGAGCACGCTGTCATAGTTGCTCAGCATGTAGCCGGCGACCGCGCGGGTGAACGCGTACTGGGTGTCGGTGTCGATGTTCATTTTGACGACACCGTTCGCGACGGCCTCGGCGATCTCGGCGTCGGTCGAGCCTGACCCACCGTGGAAGACCAGGTCGAGCGGCTTCGGGCCGGTACCCAGCTTGGCGGCGACGCCGTCCTGGATCTCCTTGAGGAGCTCCGGGCGCAGCTTGACGTTGCCGGGCTTGTACACGCCGTGCACGTTGCCGAAGGTGAGGGCAGCCATGTAGCGGCCGTTCTCGCCCATGCCGAGGGAATCGATCATCGAGAGCGCGTCGTCGAGTGTCGTGTACAGGTTCTCGTTGATGTCGCCCTCGACGCCGTCTTCTTCGCCGCCGACGGCGCCGATCTCGACCTCGAGGATGGTGTTGATCGCCTGGGTGCGCTTCAGGATGTCCTTGGCGATGTCCAGGTTCTCTGCCAGCGGGATTGCGGAGCCGTCCCACATGTGCGACTGGAAGATCGGGTTGCGGCCGGCCTTCACCTCGTCTTCGGAAGCGGAGATGAGCGGGAGGACGAAGTCCTCGAGCGCGCCCTTGGGGCAGTGGTCCGTGTGGAGCGCAACGGTAATGGGGTAATTGTCGGCGACGGACTGCACGAAGCGCGCCATCGCGAGCGCACCGGATGCGCGGTTCTTGACCGTGTGGCCGGCGAAGTAATCTGCGCCACCAGTGGTGACCTGGATGATGCCGTCAGAGCCGGCTTCGGTCAGGCCCTGAAGAACGGCATTAATGCTTTGAGAAGACGAAACGTTGAACGCCGGGTAGGCGAACCCCTTCGTCTTGGCCTTGTTGAGCATCTCGGCGTACTGGTCTGGGGTTGCGATGGGCATTGTTGAGTCTCCTCGATTGAACCGTTTCGGTCTTCTCATCCTACCGAGGTGGGTCTCCGGCCGTGCCAGCGAGCGAACGCCCCCGCGACGAAGAGCGGGCGCTAGGCTGAACGAGGCAGCACCGACACCGGTGCCGGCCCAAAGATGGGTCTTGCCACTGCCGCACTCTTCGTCCGGGAAGGACCATCTGTGAACAGCCCCGAAGTCGCCCCCAATTTCATGCACCCCGACCGCAACCTTGCGATGGAATTGGTGCGGGCCACCGAGGCCGCAGCGATTCGTGCGGTCCCGTTCATCGGCCGCGGCGACAAGAATGCCGCAGACAAGGCAGCCGTCGACGCCATGCGCGTCTTCCTCGGCACCGTGAACTTCGACGGACTCATCGTCATCGGCGAGGGTGAGAAAGACGAAGCCCCGATGCTCTTCAACGGTGAGCGCGTCGGCAACGGAACCGGACCCGCCTGCGACATCGCGGTCGACCCGATCGACGGCACCAGCCTCACCGCCGCCGGACGCCAGAATGCCCTCTCCGTGATCGCGGTCTCCTCCCGCGGCACCATGCTCGACGCGTCATCCGTGTTCTACATGGACAAGATCGTCACGGGCGCCGCCGGGCGCGGAGTCGTCAGCCTCGACGCCCCGATCGGCGACAACATCCGTGAGCTGTCGAAGGCGACGGGCAAGCCAGTCGGCGAAATGGTCCTCGCCGTGCTCGACCGTCCCCGCCACGCCGAACTTATCGACGCCATTCGCAGCGCCGGAGCGGGCACGCGGCTGATGAGCGACGGCGACGTCGCCGGCGGCATCAACGCGGCTCGCTGGGAAACGCGCATCGACATGTGCGTCGGCACGGGTGGCAGCCCGGAAGGCATCACCACGGCCTGCGCGCTCAAGGCCATCGGCGGCTACATGCAGGGACGCCTGGCACCGAAGGACGACGCCGAGCGTGCGGGTGCCGTCGCGGCCGGCCTCGACGTCGACAAGCTGCTCGAGCTGGACGACATGGTCAGCGGCGACAACACCTTCTTCGTCGCCACGGGCGTGACGGATGGCGGACTCGTCGACGGCGTGCGCCGCCAGGGCCCGATCATCCGCACCGAGAGCATCGTGCTGCGCTCGAAGTCCGGCACCACGCGTCGGGTGATCGCCGAGCACCTCGCCTCGAAGTGGCTCTAGGCGCTCGGCTTTAGCTGCCTGCAAGGCCGAAAATCGCCGTCCCGACGGCGATTTTCGGCCTTATCGGCGATTCTCGGAGTCAGTCAGTGCGGCGGCCTCGAGTGCGGCGGCCTCGAGTGCGGCGGCCTCGAGTGCGGCGGCCTCGAGTGCGGCGGCCTCGAGTGCGGCGGCCTCGAGTGCGGCGGCCTCGAGTGCGGCGGCCTCGAGTGCGGCGGCCTCGAGTGCGGCGGCCTCGAGTGCGGCGGCCTCGAGTGCGGCGGCCTCGAGTGCGGCGGCCTCGAGTGCGGCGGCCTCGAGTGCGGCGGCCTCGAGTGCGGCGGCCTCGAGTGCGGCGGCCTCGAGTGCGGCGGCCTCGAGTGCGGCGGCCTCGAGTGCGGCGGCCTCGAGTGCGGCGGCCTCGAGTGCGGCGGCCTCGAGTGCGGCGGCCTCGAGTGCGGCGGCCTCGAGTGCGGCGGCCTCGAGTGCGGCGGCCTCGAGTGCGGCGGCCTCGAGTGCGGCGGCCTCGAGTGCGGCGGCCTCGAGTGCGGCGGCCTCGAGTGCGGCGGCCTCGAGTGCGGCGGCCTCGAGTGCGGCGGCCTCGAGTGCGGCGGCCTCGAGTGCGGCGGCCTCGAGTGCGGCGGCCTCGAGTGCGGCGGCCTCGAGTGCGGCGGCCTCGAGTGCGGCGGCCTCGAGTGCGGCGGCCTCGAGTGCGGCGGCCTCGAGTGCGGCGGCCTCGAGTGCGGCGGCCTCGAGTGCGGCGGCCTCGAGTGCGGCGGCCTCGAGTGCGGCGGCATCGAGTGCGGCGCTTTCGAGTACCGCGGCCTCCAGCTCCGACACGAACTCCCAGGCGGCCAGTTCGCGCGGTGTGTCCTCGATGCCCGCCAGCGGCGCCAGCACCTTGGACTCGTCGAGGGCATTGAGCTTGCGTGCGGTGGGCAGTACCTGGCGTTCCATCGAGCCGACGAAGCCGTTGTAGTCCTTCACCGTGCGCTCGATCGACCGGCCCAGTTTCTCGATGTGCGTGGCCGTGGTGGCCAGACGGCCGTATAGCTCCCGACTGAGGTCGAACAAGACTTTTGCGTCATGCGTGAGCACGTCCTGCTGCCAGGTGAAGGCCACCGTCTTGAGCACCGACCACAGGGTCACCGGGGAGGCGAGGGCCACCCGTTTCGAGAACGCGAATTCCATGATCGAGGGGTCGGCCTCCAGCGCCGAGGAGACCAGGGACTCGCTCGGGATGAAGGCGATCACGATCTCCGGGGAGGCCTCCAAGCCCTGCCAGTAGGCCTTGCTGCCGAGGGCGGTGATGTGGTCGCGCACGGCCTTGACGTGAGCTTTCATGTAGACGGCCCGCTGGGCTCCCAGGGCACCGGTGGCGGTGACCGGGATCTGGCTGGCTTCGAGGAACGCCGTGAACGGCACCTTCGCGTCGACGGCGATGTTCTTGCCGCCGGGCAGGTGCACGACCATGTCGGGGCGGCCGGCGCCGGCGTCGGAGGTGATGCTCGACTGCACATCGAAGTCGACCCGCTCGATCAGGCCGGCGGCCTCGACCACGCTGCGCAGCTGGGTTTCGCCCCAGACCCCGCGCGTGTTGTTGGCGCGCAGGGCCGACGCGAGCGACTCGGCGGTGCTCCGTAGGCGCTCCTCCGACTCGGTCGCCGACCGCAGCTGCTGGCTGAGCTCGCCGTGTTGCAGGCTGCGCTGGGCCTCGAGCTCGGCGACCTTCTGCTGCATGTCCTGCAGGCTCTCCTTGACCGGAGCGAGGGCCTGGAGCACCTTGCTTTCCTGATTCTGTTGCTCGGTGCGCGCGTCCTGGTCGTTGCGCTGGCGGTCGCTCAGTTCGCGGTATTGCCGCCCCGCGTCGACGACCTGTCCGCGCAGGGCGTCGGCGGTGGCCTGGACTGAGGCCAGCTCTTCGCGCAGGATGGACTGGATGCCGGCCTCTCGGGCATACACCTCGGCCAAGGCCACCTGGTGCCGGGCCTCGATGACGAGGGGATCGGTGCCGGACGAGCCTTCGTTGCGGCGCTCGGCGGAACGCGCCGTGAGGACCACCGTGAGCAGGGTGCCGAGCAGGGCGCCGACGACAAGGCCGAGAAGAAGACTGAACCAGGAATCCATGGTTCTACTCTGCCAGTGGCCACCGACATTGCCCGAGCCGGTGCCCCAAGGATGCCTAGTTCAGCGCCATCGGGCCGTGCGTGGCGGACTTCTCCTTCGTGGCGAACGGCCCGATGGCGCCGATCTTCACGCCGGTGATCTGCGCCAGCTCCTCGAGAGTGTCGGCCCCGTGCCGGTCGGCGGCGTGGATCATGATGGCCGCGCAGGCCTCCGCGTCGGCCAGGGCGTCGTGGTGGGCGAAACCCTCGAAGCCCGCGGCCATCGCGGCCACCGGGAGCCGGTACGAGTCGAGGTGGTAGGTGCGGCGGGCCACCTGGAGGCTGCAGACGTAGTTGAAGTCGGGCACGACCAGCCCGGCGACCGTGGAGGACGTCTTGATGACCCCCAGGTCGAACCCGGCGTTGTGCGCCACGAGGTGGTCGTCGCCGGCGAAGGCGACCAGGTCGGGAAGCTGCTGCGCCCAGGTGGCCGCACCGGCGACATCCGTCGGCCGGATGCCGTGGATCTTGATGTTCCAGGCCAGGAAGACGTCGTGCCCGACGGCCGGCTTGATGAACCAGGCGATGCGGTCGACTACCTTGCCGTCACGGACCTTCACCAGCCCCACCGAGCAGGCCGAAGCGCTGGAGGAGTTGGCGGTCTCGAAGTCGATGGCGGTGAAGTTGACTGGCACCGCTTCATCCTGTCACGGGCCGCCGACAGCGCGTCGCCGCTGTGCCGACCGGCCTCGGGTCGCAGACGGTACGATTGACTTTCGTGGCTCTTACTATTGCAATCGTCGGACTGCCCAATGTTGGCAAGTCCACCCTCTTCAACGCGTTGACCAAGAACAACGTGCTCGCGGCGAACTACCCGTTCGCCACCATCGAGCCCAACGTCGGCATCGTCAACCTGCCCGACCACCGCCTGGCCAAGCTGGCCGCGGTCTTCGGTAGCGAGCGTCTGCTGCCTGCCCCGGTGTCGTTCGTCGACATCGCCGGCATCGTGCGCGGCGCCAGCGAGGGGGAGGGGCTCGGCAACAAGTTCCTTGCCAACATTCGGGAGGCCGACGCCATCGCGCAGGTCATCCGCGGCTTCGCCGACCCCGACGTGGTGCATGTCGACGGCGCCGTCGACCCGGCCGGCGACATGGAGACGATCAACACCGAACTCATCCTCGCCGACCTGCAGACCCTCGAGAAGGCGGTCTCCCGCTTCGAGAAAGAGGTCAAAGGGCGCAAGCTTCCCCCCATCGTGCTGGAGACCGCGCTCAAGGCGCAGGCCATCCTCGACGCCGGAGCGCCGCTGTCATCGGCCACGCTCGACATCGAGCCCATCCGCGAGCTGGGCCTGCTGACGGCCAAGCCGTTCATCTACGTGTTCAACGTCGACGAGGCGGTGCTGCAGGATGCCGGAAAGCTCGCTGTTCTGGCCGCGCTGGTGGCCCCGGCCAACGCCGTGTTCCTCGACGCGAAGCTCGAATCCGAGCTCAGTGAACTCGACGCCGAGGACGCCGCCGAGATGCTGGCCTCCACCGGCCAGGCCGAGAGCGGACTCGACCAGCTCGCCCGCATCGGCTTCGACACCCTCGGCCTGCAGACCTACCTCACGGCCGGCCCCAAGGAAACACGCGCCTGGACCATCCGAAAGGGCTGGACCGCTCCGCAGGCCGCCGGCGTCATTCACACCGACTTTCAGAAGGGCTTCATCAAGGCGGAGATCTTCTCCTTCGACGACCTGATGGAGGCCGGTTCCGTGGCGGAGGCCCGCTCCAGGGGCAAGGCCCGCATCGAGGGCAAGGAATACATCATGCAGGACGGCGACGTGGTGGAGTTCAGGTTCAATGTATAGCTCGTAGTCCCGGCTGCAACTGTTCCTGTTTCGGACAATTGTGGCCGGCGCACCGGCAGCAGTTGTCCGTTCCGGCAACAACTGCCCTGATCTCGTGGGTGAGTACCTCTCTCGTGGACCGCGGGCCCGCATGCGGCAGCAGAGTTTCCGTCTCGCTCAGGTGTGATTTACCTCCTCCTGGCCGGCTGGACGGCCTATTTTCGCGTCATGCACTTCCCGGTTAGCTGGCGCAGTTCCGCTTCAACGTGGAGCCCGCAGACTAATAGACCCGGGACGACTCTCGCGATGGGCGCAGCAGCCGGCGGGGTTGGGCAGACCCTTTCACGGGGTGTGTGGCGGCTCAGGCCCCTGAATCCACCGAGGGGACATAGAAGTGGGTGATCGGCCCGAGTGGATCGTCGGCGATGAGGACGACTGACAATGTGCGGTCTTGTCGGTCTGATGATGGCGTGCAGGGTGGAAGTGAAACATGACCCACGACGATGCGGAGCTGGAGCGGGTCATCCGTGGGCTGGCCAAGCGAAGAGATGTTCCACGAGGAATCGGGATACTGGGCTTCAAGTTCAGCGGCGTTGTCTCCGACGGCGATTCCGTCGACTGTGCCGATGTGGACCCCGTTCACGGTCTCGGCTGACACTGCGAAAGTGGTGTTCGGGCAACGAGGTGCATTCGGGCTATCCCAATCCCGATCCCAATCCTGCACGACAAAATCGGCCCAGGAGTAGGTGATTCTCGGATGCCGCTCGTCGCCCAAGGTATCGAATATTGGCGCGCTGCCCAGGGCCAACGAAAGTGCAGGGACCAACTCGCTGGCGGGCTGGAAATAGTCGAATGTGGACAGGGCATTGCCCGATGCATCCCGCAGCTCGATTGACGTCGCACTGAGGAAGATGTCCGTCACTTCGGCTGGATCGGGCGGCGACACCGATTGAGTTGGTGTCGGTGCCGCCGTGGGCATTGCCGTCGGGCTGGGAGTGCGGGGGATAGGAACTGCTGGACCAGAACAGCCGGTCAGCAGCACCGCGCCAAAAGCGAGGAGCAGGGCTGAGAGGACTGCGCCCACACCAGACACGCCGTGATCGGCCATGGTTTTCCCCCAGAGTCATCGGACGCATAGCGCCCTCGGTTCATCGTTACACAGACGATCAGATATTCCTCAGGAGTGGGTAGGTGTTGCCGTCTCAAGGTAACGTTCTTTGGTTCCGAAACGTGGTGGAGTTCAGGTTCAATGTATAGGCTCTAGCTCCTCGCGTTAGTCATCGAAGCAGCAATCGAAGGAGACCATCGTGCCTGTCATCGTCATCATCGGAGCCGGACCGGGACTCGGAGCAGCAGTTGCGCGAAGGTTCGGGCGCGAGGGCTTCTCAATTGCCCTGATCGCCAGAAACCAGTCGAAAATAGACGCTATGGCAGCCGAGCTCACCGCTGCCGGCTTCACCGCGAGTGCTTACGCTGCTGATGTCCGCACGCCGGCGTCGCTCGAAGCTGCCCTTAAGCGCGCCGCGGCAGAGCTCGGGCCCATCACCGCGCTGCAGTACAGTCCGCTCCCATCGCGCGACTACCTGAAGCCGGTGCTTGAGATGACTCCCGAGCTGGCGCTAGAGGCCCTGCAGTTCTCGACCCTCGGGCTCATCCACGCGGTGCGTGCAGTGCTCCCGGCGATGCGGCAGGCAGGAAGCGGCAGCATTATCATGATCAACGGCGGAACCTCGGTGAAGGCCCGCGCTGACTTCGCAGGTACATCGGTCGCCTTTCCGGCTGAGAGCGCCTACGGCGAGATGCTCCACGATGCCCTCGCGGGTGAGGGCGTCCGTGTCAACCAACTCGTGATCCCAGGAGGCATTCCTCAGCTTCAGCTTGCCAACGGCATCGACGGCGTCGCCGATCGGATTTGGGACCTCCACGACGTTGTCGGACCATTTCGAACGATGCTCATCCCGCTTGAGGAAGGCAGAGAGTAGGGGGCACTACGCTGCTGGCAGCGACGATGCGGAGATAGCCAGGAGGGCGCGAAACGTGGCTCTTAAGGTTGCTCCGCGATGCCACTCCGTGGATTTCGCTTCAACGTGTAGCCCGCTCCGGGTTGGGCATGACAACGGTCGAGAGTCTGTATCCGTCCGACCTGGTGCGGGAAGTGGGACACAACGTCATGTCTGCGGCGTGCGTCGAGGACGAGGCAGGTGAGTTGATCCAGCTCGTTCCGACGTTTGAGGGCGCAGCTATGTTAGCGAGAACGAGTCGGTGGGGGCGAGGATTTTTTCGATGATGCCGGTGTCTCGGCCGGTGAAACCGATCACGCCGTAGGTCATTGGCAGTCCGTAATCCGGAATCGCGCCTGAGAATGACGACGGCATGTCGAGGGTGACAGAGTCGATCCCGAAGGTTTCGTCATAATGCACTTGATCGGCAGGCTTGCCGTCAGCTGTTGACTCGAAGTCCTGCCCGGTCTGGTTGCCGTTGACATCCTCAATGGCGACACCGTTGGTGGCCATGGTTCCGGATGCCCTGACCTGAAAGGCGGGGATGTACGGGCCCGGCCGCGGATTGAAGTCTGCGTCAGGACGGTTCACCCCAATCGTGAAGCAGTCCCATTCCGTGAGTTCGGCCCTTGGGTAGTGGGAGGACTCCTGCACCGATTCTGACGTCGGCTCGCCGAGAAGGCCCCTGAGTACGGCCACAGCTGCATCCCCATCGCTCTGATAGTTCAGCGATGCGAGGACCGTGCCGTCGGCTGTGACGATATCGGTGGCTTCGGCGCCGATGATTATGGTTGCCGGCAGCGCGGCAGGTGTCGCCGATGGAGTGGGTTCCGGTGTGGGTGTTACCGTGGCGGTCGCGACCGGTGTCGGTGACGATGCGGCGACATCGCCGTCGACCTGGTCGGTGCTGCATGCGGTAAGGGTGAGCAAAGCGGCGGCCACAATGGCGGTCAGAGCCAGCGGCCGGCGCATTACAAAGTCCTCCAGGTGTTGATGTTGGGGCCTGGTCGGAGCCTACTTCTTACCCGCGCGGCTTCGGTCGATTCAGGGCTCCGGGGCATAGCCTCCGTTCATTCACGCTTCCCCAGAAGAGGTCACTCGCAGTGGCCGGAACGTTTCGTACAGAGTCTCTGGCTCCCGGATCCTCACCGCGAGATACTGTGTCCTCTCCAAGAGTGAAAACCTCACACGCCCCAGTTAGGTGAGGGAGAGCGGAATTCGGTGATAGGGCCGAGTGGGTCGGCGGCGATGAGCCAGACTGAAAACGTCAGTTCTGACAGGGAGTCCAAGGGTGGGAGCGGTACGAGACCAACGAAGATGTCGCGTCTGCTGCCTTGTGGGCGCGCGGTGTCGGGGTGTCGTGCCGCGATCTCGGCGGCATCATCTCCAACAGCGATTCCGTCGACGGTGCTGATCTGAACACCGTTCACGGCGGACGAGGAAACCTTCACCCAGGTGTTCGGTTCATGTGGTGACGTCCCGCCTGGCACACCATCCACGAGGACGAAATCGCCGTCCCATGGAGTAGGCGACTCAGAGCCCTTAGGCAGGATATCGCCCCAGATGTAATTGGTTCCCGGAGGCACCTCGCTGCCGCCCTCGAAGTGCTTTGAGGTAGGTGCGCTTCCGAAAGCCGTGGACAGACCGGCAACCAACTCGCCGGCAGGTTGAAAATAATCGAACGTGGACAGGGTCGTGCCGGACGCGTCTCGAAGTTCGATCGACGTTGCAGTGATGAGGAGGTCCGTCACAGGGGCCGGAGCTGACGGATGCGCCGCTTCAGTGCGGCCCGGCGTTGGCGTTGCTGTCGCCGTCGGCGTTGCTGTTGCCGTCGGGCTTGCGCCGCCGAGGACGGGACCCGGTGGGCCGGAACATCCGGTCAGAAACAGAGCTGCAATCAGAAACAGAGCTGCCAGCGCTCTGTCGAACTTATCCGGCACCCCGTAAACGATCATACTTCCCCCGATGTCGCCTTGGATCTGACTGCAGTCGGGACATCGTTGCACAGATTACGTGTCGGCGGCCTTCGTGGGCGGGGCCATGTCTATCGGTGACGGAACGTGGTGAAGTTCCGCTTCAACGTCTAGCCGAGTTCCGGCCGCAACTGTTTCCGTTTCGGACAATTGTGGCCGGTGCACGGGGCGCAGTTGTCCGTTCCGGCATCAGTTGCGATGGCGAAGCTCGCGGCACTCGAGCGAGTCGTGATGGTCTTCCTTGGCTTGGCCGGCTGAGTTATCTGGTACTCGTAATGTGTTTTCGTGCGGTGATGCGGTGGAGTTCCGCTTCAACGTCCAGCGCGTTGCATGTGGCGTGTCGATCGACCGTGCCCGCGGTCGCGGTCGCCGAGATCGACAGGTCCGGTCGAGTTTCCCCGGTGTTGTGGGGCGATCTCGACCGCAGCCGACGAACTCCGCTGCCAGCGCTCTCAGCGGGGCATCCGGCGCGTGAGAATTCGCGGTAGGCCTCGCTCGACGGAGCCGGCACGGTGGGGTGTGGCTAAATCAGGAGATCTGTCGCCCGGGGATGCCCCCAGACTGGTCTTTCAATGTGGATACAGCCGCGGGCCGGACAATTCTCCTGAATTAGCCACCGCGCGGGGCTCCCCGCTTCAGCAAATCGTGTTGCAGGGAACGGGGAGATCCCTCGGCCGACACCTCGACTTCTCCGCGGACGAGCAACAGAATCGGGATCGGGGCCACGCTCGATGAACTCAAAACCGCGTACCCCGACGCTCACGGACCAGAGCGACTGCTTCCGTCCCCTCAACCTTCCGCCCCCTCAACCGCCCGCGACGCACAGGATGACGTTGCCTTTCTTATGGCCGGCCTCGACGAAACGGTGCGCCAGAGCGATGTCGGTCAGGTCGTACGTCCAATCGATGACCGCCAGGAACAGACCCGACTCGGCAAGGTCGACTGGGTGCGCGAGGGCATCCGCGGTGCTGTCGATGTTGCCCGCGACGACCCTACTCCCGCTCCTCCTGGTGTGCCAGGCGGCCAGAGGCAGCCCCCGGAGATCGGAAACGACGAGCAACAGGGCGCCGCCCGGAGTGAGGCACGCCGCAGCGCGTTCAAAGGAGGCGTTCCCGACGCAATCCATGATGACGTCGTAGGTTTGCCCCTCGAGCAGGAAATCCTCCGTTGTGTCGTCGATCACCCGGTCGGCGCCGAGCGCGGTGACCAGCTCGCGGTTGGCGCCGCTGCACACACCGGTGACTCGCGCGCCCATCTGCTTGGCGAGCTGCACCGCCGCCGTGCACACGGCACCGGATGCGCCGTTCACGAGCACGGTGCTGCCCAATTTGATCGCGGTGCGACTGAAAAAAGCATGGGCGGTGGTCCCGCCGAAGACGAGAGTCACGGCATCCGTGAAGGTCATGTTCCGTGGCTTCGCCGTGATCGCGCCATCCTGCGGGATGCAGACGTATTCCGCGTGCCCGCCGAATCGGCTGCCGAGCATCGCGATCGCCTCCCACCCGGCAACCTGCCCGGCAGAGGCGCCGACCTCGCTTGCAGTCGTCGAACTCGGCGCACAGACCCGCTGCACCCGACCGGGTGACTGCGCTCACACGGCAGTTGGCAACGGGAACGTGGCGAGCACCGTGCGGCCGCTCGCCGCCGATCGGGGCGCCATGTCCACGAGGGCGATCTGGGTGAGAGCGAGCCGCTGGCCCTCGTGCACCCGGGCGCCGTTCTTGATCGTGATGTGGGCCCGGAAGCCGGGACCCGTGAACGCGGGCTCGTCGGGGATGGAGGCAAGCGGCCGCACAGCCTCGATGAGGGCGCGGTGCAATCGGGTCAGGCGTGGATCGTCCCCGACGAGCGTCACCGGCACGTCCTCGCGCCGGCCGAAGAGCGCGTCGGCACCCGCGACCGCCGTGAGGGCGGTGCGGCCGGATGCCGTGGCGGCGACGACGCCGGAAATGACATCCGCGATGACGGATGCCGCGACATCCGTGTGAAAAGGGGGCAGCACGGTGATGTGCAATGGCCATTCCGACACCGGGAAGCTGTCGCCGGTGCTGAGCGCCGTGAGCGGGAGGACGACGACGAGGCGGGACATCCGCCGAGTCTAGGGGAGTCCCGCCGGCGCGCCGCCGGTGGCACAATGGGCGCATGATTCTGCACCTCACCGGCGACGACGCCGCCGACGCCCTGCTCAGTGATGACCCCTTCGCGCTCCTCCTCGGGATGCTGCTGGATCAGCAGATCGCGATGGAGACCGCGTTCACCGGTCCGGCCAAGATCCGCGACCGGATCGGCACGCTCAATCCGGCGACCATCGCCGGCTTCGACGCCGACGCACTCGTCGAGGTGTTCCGGGCCACGCCGGCCGTGCACCGCTATCCGGGCTCGATGGCCGCTCGCACGCAGACCCTCGCGGGTGTGATCGCCTCAGACTGGAGGGGTGATGCGTCCGCCCTGTGGACCGCCGACTCCCCGGACGGCGCCGAGATCCTGCGGCGCCTGAAAGCGCTCCCGGGATTCGGCGAGCAGAAGGCGAAGATCTTCCTTGCCCTGCTCGGCAAGCGTCAGGGGCTCGTCGCGGAGGGCTGGCGCGAGGCCTCCGAGCCCTATGGCGAGAACGGCTCGTTCCGGTCCGTCGCCGACATTGTCGACCCCGAATCGCTGACCCGGGTGCGGGAAACCAAGCGCGCGGCAAAGGCCGCGGTCAAGAAGGGGTAGTCATGGTGCGTCTGCTGATTCGCACGGCCATCTTCATCGGCTTGGGCGCGGTCGGCCTGGTGTCGACCAGGTCACCGAGCGTGTAGCGGCTGCGCGCCATCCGCAACCACCTGCTCAAGCACCACGCTGTCAGGCTAGGGGTGTTCGCCGACGTGGCGCGTACCGGATCGGCCGACCCCCTGCCGGAGGACCCGCTCATCCGTGCTCCCAGGGGCCGTCATCTGTCTGCACGCTATTGAGCTTTTGACTGGGGGCATACTCTATGCAAAGATTCAGGAAACTCGTACTAAATTTTTAGACAGCAGTCAGCTAGGCAGTTAAATGACTGATCAATCAATAAACACAGCAAAGCTCTACAGCACGGCTCTTTCCTGTTCTTTCTCGCTTATTCGGAGGACAACGTGATTCCCGATTCCCTCACCCAGATTCAATACGACACCGTCTACAACGTGTTCTCGCTCGTCATCGCGTCACAGCTGTTCACGTCGATCTTCATCATCATCTCGCTCAAGCGGGTCCTGCCCCGGTACCGTCAGGCGATGACCGTCGCGGCCATCGTCTGTGCGATTGCCGCCTACCACTACTTCCGCATTTTCGACTCCTTCAAGGCGGCCTTCGTCACCGAGGCCATCGGCGGGGCGGGCAACTATGTGCAGGTCGCCGGGGAGTCCTTCAATGAGGGCTACCGCTACGTCGACTGGCTGCTCACGGTTCCCCTGCTGCTGCTCGAACTGATCGCGGTTCTCGCCCTGGCCCGCAAGGTGCAGACCAGTCTCCTGTACCGGCTCATTCCGGCTTCGGCCCTGATGATCATCCTCGGGTACCCTGGCGAGCTCAGCGGGGACAACGGGGTGCGCGGAATCTTCGGTCTGCTCTCCACCATCCCGTTCGCATACATCCTCTATGTTCTGTTCATCGAACTGACCAAGTCCCTCGACCGCCAGCCGCGGAGTGTGCGCCGCACGATCAGCCAGCTGCGTCTGCTTCTGCTGCTGACCTGGGGTGTCTACCCGATCGCCTACCTACTGCCCATGCTTGGTATCGACGGCTCGGATGCCTGGGTCGGCAAACAGATCGGATACTCGGTCGCCGACATCCTCGCCAAGGCCCTCTACGGTCTGATCATCTACCGGATCGCGCGGATGAAATCGTTCGCGGATGACCCGGCGTTCGCACACCTCGAACTATCGGTCGATGAGGCCGAGGAGATCGCCGCCCCGGTGCACGTGCGGAACAAGTAGGCCTACCCGGCCACCTGCTCACCGCCAGCGGGCCTGGGCCGATCGCGATCATTTTGATCGTGACCGGCCCAGGCCCGTTTCGCTTTCTGCTGCCCCTCAGGCAGGGTCTAAAATCAGGTGTGCTCATCGCTCTGAATGACGGAACCGCGGATGCCGTGGTGCGGCGCCATCTGCACCACCTGGTCGACGACGAGGTGCGGGCGAGCCCGAGCATCCGGGGTGGCCAGACCAGCGCCGACCGTGCCCTCGCGGCATTCTCGGTCGCGGGCTATGCGGCTAGGCGCAGCCAGGTGCTGCCGGAAATCGATCGCGGGGCATCCCGGCTATCACCGTACATTCGGCACTCCCTGGTGCCGCTTAGCCGGGCTTGGGAGCACGTCGCAGACGGACCTGCCAGAGATACCCGCAAATTCCGGGACGAGTTGCTCTGGCAGGAATACGCCCGACATCTCTATGCGCGTGTGGGTGTGGCCCTGCACCGAAACCTGCGCTTTGCGGCACCCTGGTCCGGAGAATTCGAACCCCAGGCCTGGCCGCACCGGATGCACTGCATCGACTCGGTCGTGTCGGAACTGGAAACCGACGGCTGGCTGGTCAACCAGACCCGGATGTGGCTGGCCTCCCAGTACACGGTCCGGTCTGGCGCGGGGTGGCATGCCGGCCAGGAAGAATTCTACCGGCACCTGCTCGACGGCTCCCGCGCGGCCAACCTCCTGGGCTGGCAGTGGACCGTGGGTGCCGGCACCGGCTCCGCCTACGGCTTCGCCCGCTGGCAGGTTGAGAAACGAGCGCCGCAGCTCTGCCGGGACTGTCCGCTCGCCCGGGCCTGCCCGATCGAGCAGTTTCCGGTGGGGGCAGCGCCAGTGCCGGTGACGGATGCGCCGGCGAACCTCACGCACGATCCGCACCTGTCCGACACGCAGGGGCCTACCGACGTCGTGCGCCGCCGCGCACCCCGGTCGGTGCTGCTGACGGTGGATTCCCTGGGTGACGCCGATCCGGCCCTTGCGGCGCATCCCGCACTCCCGGCCGCCTTCGTCTTCGACGAGCCGGCCCTGGCCAGGCTGCGGCTCTCAAGCAAAAGACTGATCTTCACCGTGGAAACCCTTCAGGATCTGGCCCGGCGTCGCGAGGTGGTCGTGTACCTGGGTGACCCGCGAGTGATCGTTCCGGACCTCGACGCAGCAGTCACGTTTGCGCCGGTACCCAGCTTTGCGCGCTACGCGGAGGGCGCGGCCGTGCTGCATCCGTGGCCGTGGCTGGTGCCGCCGCATAGCGGATCGGTGGCCAGTTTCTCGGCCTGGCGCCGTGCCTCGGCCGGCGTCTAGAGTCCGAAGTCGAGCGTGCNCGGAGGCCCTCATCTCTTACGTTACTCATGCCAACGCCCCGCTGACCCCGGGAGGCCGGCTGAAGCTGGTTCAGCTCGTCGTGAACGACGGCTGGGCTCAAGCCCGGGTCGCCGAACGGCTCCAGGTCTCTCGCGCGACCGTGGCCAAATGGGTTACCCGGTACCGGGCTCAGGGTGGTTCCGGGCTCGTCGACCGGTCGTCGCGCCCGCACTTCTCCCCGAACCAATGTGCCCGGCGCACCGAACGGCGAATCATCGCGCTGCGCTTCACGAGGCGGTGGGGGCCGCACCGCATCGGCTACCACCTGAGGCTGCCGCAATCTACCAAGACTGGATCCATAGCTACAATCACCACAGACCCCATACCGGCATCGGCGGCAAATCACCCATCAACCGTGCTCACAACGTCAGTGGGAACAACAGCTAGCGGCCCTGGCGGCGCTTGCCGGGACGCGGCTGGCCCTTCACCTCGGGCGCGCGGCCCTTGCCCTTCGCCGCCTTGGCCTTTCCGCCCGCCGGAAGCGGCGGCTTCCAGGACTCATCCGAGGCGGCCAGCTCGGTGCGGGCATCCGTGAGAAATAGGTTGCCCGCCGCGGTCAGCCGGGTGGTCTCCGTGGTGCGGTCGATCAGCACGACGCCGATGTTCGCCTCGAGTTTTGCGATCGAGGAGCGCAATTTCGGGGTGGAGATATTGAGGTTCATCGCGGCGCGCGGGAAGTGCAACTCCTCGGCGACGGCGATGAAATGCCGGAGGAGTGTGATGTCCACGGAACGCCTTTCTGTGTGGGCCGCACGAATCGCGGGCGAAGTGACAAGGGTACGCGTTCCCGCTGGAGGTGTCGCCGGGAGGCAACGGAAGCGGCCGCACCGCGCTGCCGGGCCCGCACGCGCTAGGCTCGGAGCGCACACCCTCAAGTGAATATAGGGCCATCAAGGTCGATGCGGGAGAGTTCGGCGCCCTCAGGCAGTCGAACACCGAAGGAGCAATCCTCCCCGACAATCTCTCAGGTACTCGTACCGCATCGAACTGGCCACTCTGAAAAGTAGTCGCGGCTCTACAGCGGCTCGCCCACGGTGAAAATCGCGCCCGACGAACGGCTGCGGTGAAGCTCTCAGGCCTGACGACAGAGGGGGAGTTCCCAGGGGTACGATCGATCGATCGCGCCCCGGAGATTCTTGCTCGGCCCCCAACCGGCGACAACCTGGAGAACTCATGACCTCGGACACTGAAGCCCACACCGATTCAACCCCCACGGTGGAGCGGTTCTCCCCGCTGCACCTGGCGCACGTGGATGCCGGCGCCAGTTTCACGGACTTCGCCGGGTGGCAGATGCCGGTGCGCTACTCGAGCGATCTCGCCGAGCACCACGCCGTGCGCACCAGCGCGGGCATTTTCGACCTCTCGCACATGGCCGAGATCCTGGTGGCCGGGCCGGACGCCGGAGCGTTCCTCGACTATGCCCTCGCCGGCCAACTCTCCACGATCGACCTGCTGCAGGCCAAGTACAGCCTCATCCTCAACCGCGCCGGCGGCATCATCGACGACATCGTCGTCTACCGCACGGCCGAGAACGAGTACCTCGTCATCGCCAACGCGGGCAACCGTTTCCCGGCGGTCAAGGCGCTCACGGCCCGGGCCACCCGCTTCGACGTCACCGTCACCGATCAGAGTGACGACGTCGCCCTGATCGCCGTGCAGGGGCCGAATTCGCGCGCCATCCTCGAGGCCACGGCGGACCTCACGGTCGACGGCGACCTGTCAGCGCTGAAGTACTACCGCGCCTTGGGTGGTACCTTCCAGGCCGGCCGCGTTCTCATTGCCCGCACCGGCTACACCGGTGAAGACGGCTTCGAACTCTATGTCGATGTGCCGGATGCCGCGGCGCTCTGGGACGCGCTCCGCGCGGCGGGCGCCTCTTTCCACCTCGTGCCGGCGGGGCTCGCCAGCCGCGACACCCTCCGTCTTGAGGCCGGCATGCCGCTCTACGGCCACGAACTGAGCACCTCGACCTACCCGGCGCAGGCCGGACTCGGCCGCGTTGTGAACCTCGCCAAGGAGGTCGATTTCATCGGTCGCGAGGCCAGCGAAGAGGGTCCCAGCGCGGAGGCGCGCGTACTCGTGGGACTGGAATCTGCCGGCAAGCGTGCCGGGCGCGCCGACTACCCGGTGTATCGCAGTGCCGACGCGACCGTGGCCGACGGCGTGATCACGAGCGGGGCGCTGTCGCCGACGCTCGGACATCCGATCGCCATGGCCTACGTGGCTCCCGGCCTGGCGCGACTCGGCACCCAGGTCTTCGTCGATGTGCGCGGCACCCGCATCCCCGCAACTGTGACCGCCCTTCCGTTCTACAAGCGTCAGAAATAGTCCACCCCTCGAGAGGAACACCCCCATGGCCGAACAGTCTGAACTCCAGTACACCGCCGAGCACGAGTGGGTTCTCGTCGACGGCGACACCGCCACCGTCGGCATCACCGCCTACGCCGCCGACAAGCTCGGCGACGTCGTCTTCGTCGAGTTGCCAGCCGTCGGCAGCGATGTCGCCGGCGGCACCGTCGTCGGCGAGATCGAGTCCACCAAGTCGGTCGGCGAGCTCTTCGCCCCCGTCACGGGCACCGTCGCCGAGACCAACGACGCCGTCGTCGAGAGCCCCGAGCTCGTCAACAGCGACCCGTTCGGCGCCGGCTGGCTGCTCAAGGTCACGTTCGCGGAGTTGCCTCCTCTCCTCAGTTACGCCGACTACTCCGCCCTCATCGGCGAGTAACGAAAACGAAAAGCCAGGTTCCGCACACATGTCACAGCCCTTCACTCAGCGCCACATCGGCACGGATGCCGACGCGCAGTCCCGCATGCTGTCGATCCTCGGTTACGACTCGGTCGACGCCCTCGTCAACGCGGCCGTGCCCGAATCGATCCAGGTGGACCAGTTCCGCACCATCGGTGATAGCACCCTGCCGCCCGCCGCCACCGAGCGGGAGGCCATCGCGGAGTTGCGGGACCTCGCCGGCCGCAACACCGTGAAGCGGTCCATGATTGGTCTCGGCTACTACGACACCGTCACCCCGGCCGTGATCAAGCGCAATGTGTTCGAGAATCCCAGCTGGTACACGGCCTACACTCCGTACCAACCCGAAATCTCCCAGGGCCGTCTTGAAGCGCTGATCAACTTCCAGACCATGATCGCCGACCTGACCGGACTCTCCACGGCCAACGCGTCCATGCTCGACGAGTCGACCGCCGTGGTGGAGGGCATGCTCCTCACCCGTCGGGCGTCGAAGTCGAAGTCGACCCGTTTCCTCGTCGACGCCGACGCGCTGCCGCAGACGAAGGCCTTGCTGGGCAATCGCGCGGCCGCCGTCGGGATCGACCTCGTGGAGGTCGACCTGGCTGGGTCCGCTGAGGACCTCGGCGAGTACTTCGGTCTCTTCGTGCAGTACCCCGGCGCATCCGGCCGGGTCTGGAACCCGGCCGGCGTTATCGCCGCCGCCCAGGCGCAGGGGGCGCTCGTCGTCGTCGCCGCCGACCTGCTCGCCCTGACCCTGATCACCTCGCCCGGCGAGCTCGGCGCCGACGTGGCCGTGGGCACCAGCCAGCGCTTCGGCGTGCCGATGGGCTTCGGCGGTCCGCACGCGGGTTACATGGCCGTGCGCAGTGGCCTCGAGCGTCAGCTTCCCGGCCGCCTGGTCGGCGTCAGCGTTGACGCGGCCGGCCACCCGGCCTACCGCCTGTCGCTGCAAGTGCGTGAGCAGCACATCCGTCGGGACAAGGCCACCTCGAACATCTGCACCGCCCAGGTGCTGCTGGCCGTCATGGCCGGCATGTACGCGGTCTACCACGGGCCCGACGGCCTGCGGAAGATCGCCGCCCAGGTGCACGAGCGCGCCGGGCAACTCGTCGTCGCTCTCCTCGCCGCCGGTGTCGACGTTGTCACCGCGACGTTCTTCGACACGGTCCGTGCCTCCGTTCCGGGCCGCGCCGCCGAGATCACCCAGGCCGCCTCCGCCAGCGGGGTCAACCTCTACCTGGTCGACGCGGACACCGTCGGCATCGCCGTCGACGAGACGACGACTCTCGCGGATCTCGCCCTGGTCGTCGGCGCGTTCGGCGGGCGGGATGCCTTCGGCCTGGTGGACTTCAGCATGGTCGAGGCCGGCCTTCCGCCCGAACTTCATCGCACCAGCGAGTTCCTCACCCACCCGGTGTTCAACACGCACCGCTCGGAGACGAGCATGATGCGCTATCTCAAGCGCCTCGCCGACTTCGACTACGCGCTCGACCGCGGCATGATCCCGCTCGGCTCCTGCACCATGAAGCTGAACGCGGCCACCGAGATGGAGGCCGTCAGCTGGCCCGAGTTCGGCGGGCTGCACCCGTTCGCGCCGCGTGCCGACATCGAGGGCTACCTGGAACTGATCCGGCAGCTCGAATCCTGGCTGACGGATGTCACCGGCTACGACTCCGTGTCCCTCCAGCCCAACGCCGGCAGCCAGGGTGAACTCGCCGGGCTCCTCGCGATCCGCGGCTACCACCTCTCCACCGGGGATACCCAGCGCACGGTTTGCCTGATCCCGTCCAGCGCGCACGGCACCAACGCGGCATCCGCCGTGCTGGCCGGCATGAAGGTCGTCGTCGTCGCCTGCGACGAGCTCGGCAACGTCGACCTGGAGGACCTGCGCGCCAAGATCGCGAAGCACGCCGAGAACCTCGCCGCGTTGATGATCACCTACCCGTCGACGCACGGCGTCTACGAGCACGAGGTCGGCGCCATCTGCACGGCCGTGCACGACGCCGGCGGCCAGGTCTACGTCGACGGCGCCAACCTGAACGCCCTGCTCGGTTTCGCCCGTTACGGCGACTTCGGCGGCGACGTGTCGCACCTGAACCTGCACAAGACGTTCTGCATCCCGCACGGCGGCGGCGGGCCGGGCGTCGGTCCGGTCGGGGCCAAGGCGCACCTCGCTCCGTTCCTGCCGGGGCATCCCCTCGCTCAGAGCGACGAGCACTACCTCCTCGCCTCCGGCGATGCGGCGGCGGTCGACGGCGGTGTCGATGAAAGTGGCGGCACGGTCGGCGGCACGGTGGGCGGCACGGTGGGCGGCACGGTCGTGCACTCCGGCGGGCCGGTCTCGGCGGCGCCGTACGGCAGCCCGAGCATTTTACCGATCTCCTGGGCCTATGTGCGCATGATGGGGGCCGAGGGTCTGCACGCGGCCACCGGCGCCGCGGTTCTCGCGGCCAACTATGTGGCCAAGCGCCTCGAGGCTCACTACCCGGTGCTGTATTCCGGTGACAACGGCTTGGTCGCACATGAGTGCATCCTCGATCTACGCCCGCTCACCGAGGCCACCGGGGTCAGCGTCGATGATGTGGCCAAGCGCCTCGTCGACTACGGCTTCCACGCGCCGACCATGAGCTTTCCGGTGTCCGGTACGCTCATGATCGAGCCCACCGAGAGTGAAGACCTGGGCGAGATCGACCGGTTCGTCGAGGCCATGATCGCGATCAAGGCCGAAGCGGATGCCGTAGCCGCCGGCCGCTGGCCTGCCGAGGACAACCCGCTGCACAATGCCCCGCACACTGCACAGTCGGTGATCGAGGGGGAGTGGACGCACGCCTACGACCGTGAGACCGCGGTCTACCCGGTGCGCAGTCTCATCCGTGGCAAGTACTGGCCGCCGGTGCGCCGCATCGACAACGCCTTCGGTGACCGCAACCTCGTCTGCGCCTGCCCGCCCCCCGAGGCCTTCGAGTAGACCGCCACTCCCTAACGAATTCGACGGAGATTTCGCCTGTCCGGCCAGGTTTTGGCCCGATTCGCGCCATTCTCGGCAAAATCTCCGTCGAATTCGCAGGCCGGCCGGCCGGCAGGTCAGGCAGGTCAGGTCGGCCGGCAGGTCAGGCAGCGGGGGCGAGGAGCCCCGGCCACCAGGTGAGGGCGAGCGGGTACCCGACGAAGGAGACGATGTCGAGGATCCAGTGCGCAATCACGAGCGGCATTGTGCGTCCCCAACGCAGATAGCACCAGCCGAACAGCACCCCCATGGCCGCATTGCCGAAGAACGGCCCGATGCCCTGGTAGAGATGGTAGCTGCCGCGCAGAAGCGCCGAGGACACGATGATGGTCCAGGTGGACCAACCCAGCTCGCGCAGCCGGGTAAACAGGTAGCCGACCACAATCAGCTCCTCGACCAGTGCCGAGCGCAACGCCGAGAGCACCAGGATCGGGATCGTCCACCAGAACGTGTCGAGCGGCGACGGCACGATCGCCACGGTGAAGCCGAGGGACCGCCCGGCGAGGTAGAGCCCCAGTCCGGGGATACCGATCACGAGCACCAGCCCGAAACCGCGCAGTAGGTCGCGCCCCGGCTGCGTGAAGTCGAAGCCCAGCCGCCGGAACGGGCTCTGCCCCGGCAGCCACAGGAGGTAGAGCACCAGGGCCACGGCGAACAGGGCGAAGAAGATGCCGAGGAACTGATAGCTGAAGTCGAGCCATTCCCGCGGCGACTGCGACCCGTTCAGGGTCGCCGACTGCTCCGAGAGCGGCCGGGCGTCGGTCAGCCGGGCGATAATCGAAATGATCGAGTAGAGCGCGGATGCCCCGAGCGACATTCCGAGGACGATCCCCACCTCCCAGCGGAGCCCGGTTCGATTGCCGCGCAGAGTCACGCGCCCGGCTTCATCCGGCAGGCCGGTGTTCCCCCGGGCAGCCGGTGGCGGTACCGCGCCACGAGCCGGTAGCCCACTTCGGCCGCCCACGACCACGGCGGCACGGTGCCGAGCCAGCCCAAGACGCGCATGAGCACATTCGGCTGGTGCCGAAGCAGGGCGGCCACGGCCGCGGCGCCGCCGAACCGGTGGTCGTCGACGATCAGCCAAACCCGGGACTGGGCATCCTTCGTCGTCAGCGCATAGGACGTCAGGTCGGTCCACTGGTAGGGAGCGGAAGCCGGCATGCCGGGAATCAGACGCTTCATGGTGTTCACGGAGGTCGTGCAGAACGCGCAGTCGCCGTCGAAGATCAACAGCGGAGGGCGTGCGTGGGCGGTCACGATCATCCTCCCATCTTCCCACTGCCCGGAACGTGCAGGTTGCTGAATTCGGTGGACGGATTGCGCGCAAGAACCTGCTGTGGCGCAACTATCCTGCGCAGTTTGTTTCGCATCTGTAACGTTTCCCCAATAGATTATGCGAAGTCCGCGCCCACTCTTTAAGGTCGGTATATCCGAGATGTCTGCTCGCCTGAGGGTCACGCGGCATTTCCCTGTGCACTGGAGGAAAATTGAAAATCAGGAGACTGGGCATACCTGCCATCGCCTTGGCTGCCGCGGGAGCCCTCGTGCTCTCCGGTTGCGCCAGCGGAGACGCCCCGGCAGAGAGTGACACCGCGGCGATCATCACCACGAACGGATCCGAGCCGCAGAACCCGCTGGTCCCGACGAACACCACCGAGACCGGAGGCGGCAAGATCACCACCTCGATCTTCGCCGGGCTCGTCTCGTACAACGCCAAAGGCGAGATCGAGAACGAGGTCGCCAAGTCGATCGAGTCCGACGACGCCCAGAACTGGACCGTCACGCTGAACGACGGCTGGGAGTTCACCGACGGCGAGGCCGTCACGGCTGACTCCTTCGTGGACGCCTGGACTTTCGGAGCGAAGTTCAGCAACGCTCAGAGCGCCTCTTACTTCTTTGACAACATCGCCGGCTTCAGCTACGACGCTGACGCCGAACTGACCGGTCTGAAGGTTGTCGACGAATCCACCTTCACGGTCGAGCTGGCCTCGCCCGAGGCCGACTGGCCGCTGCGCCTGGGCTACACGGCGTTCATGCCGCTGCCCTCCGCCGCGTATGAGGACATGGAAGCCTTCGGCGAGAACCCGATCGGCAACGGCCCGTACATGCTGGCCAAAGAGGGCGCCTGGGAGCACGAGGTCGGAATCGACCTCGTCACCAACCCCGAGTACGACGGCGTGCGCAAGCCCGCCAATGGTGGCCTGAACATCGTCTTCTACGCCTCGATGGACGCCGCGTACGCGGATGTCCAGGGTGGCAACCTCGACGTGCTCGACGCCGTCCCGGACGCCGCGTTCGAGTCCTACGAGTCGGACTTCCCGGACCGCTTCGTGAACCAGCCGGCCGCCATCTTCCAGGGCTTCAACATGCCGTACTACCTCGAGCACTGGAGTGGTGAGGAGGGCAAGCTGCGACGCGCCGCCATCTCGATGTCGATCGACCGCAAGGAAATCACGGACGTCATCTTCCAGGGCACGCGCACCCCTGCGACCGACTTCACTTCGCCGGTCATCGACGGTTACTCCGATTCCCTCAAGGGTGCCGAAGTCCTCGAATACAACCCGAAAGAAGCCAAGGCCAAGTGGGCCGAAGCCGACGCGATCGCACCTTACACCGGCACGTTCGACCTCGCCTACAACTCCGACGGCGGCCATGCCGCCTGGGTCGACGCGGTGACCAACAGCATCAAGAACACGTTGGGCATCGAAGCCATCGGCAAGCCGTACCCGACGTTCGCTGCGGCGCTCGACGACCGTTCCGCCGACAAGCTGACCGGTGGAACCCGCGCCGGCTGGCAGGGTGACTACCCGTCGCTGTACAACTTCCTCGCTCCGCTGTACCAGACCGGTGCCGGCTCGAACTACGAGGACTACACCAGCGAAGAGTTCGACGCGCTGCTCAAGGAAGGCGCAGCCGCGTCCTCCGTCGAGGACGCCACCGCGAAGTACCAGGAAGCACAGGAAGTCCTCCTCGCCGACCTTCCCACGATCCCGCTCTGGTACTCCAACGTCAGTGGCGTCTGGTCCGAGTCGGTCGAGAACGTCGTCTTCGGCTGGGACTCCGTGCCGATGTACACCGACATCACCAAGAGCGAGTAGCTCTCGTTCAACCAGCTCGTCAGCAGTAAACAGATAACACGTGTGGGGTTCGGGGCATACAGCCCCGGACCCCACACGTGACTAGACTCAACCAGTGATTGAGAATTTCATGTACATACGTTCCGGCTTGGGGACCTGATGATCTGGTATACCGGCAAACGCCTGCTCCAGATGATCCCGGTGTTTTTCGGTGCGACACTCCTGATCTACTTCATGGTGTTCTCTCTTCCCGGAGACCCCATCGCGGCCCTGTACGGCGATCGGCCCCCGGCTCCTGGAGTGATCGAGCAGATCCGCGCCCAGTACAACCTGGACAAGCCATTCATCGTGCAGTACTTCATCTACATCGGCAACTTCTTCCAGGGTGACCTTGGCACCACCTACTCCGGCCGCCCGGTCAGCGACGTGATGGCGAAGGCCTTCCCGATCACCGCCCGTCTGGCCCTGCTCGCGCTGGCCATAGAAGCCATCTTCGGCATCCTCGTCGGTCTCGTCGCTGGGCTCCGCAAGGGCAAGCTCTTCGACACCAGCGCCCTCGTGGTCAGCCTCCTCCTGATCAGCGTCCCCACGTTCGTCATCGGTTTCGTGCTGCAATACGTCTTCGCGGTGAAGCTCGGCTGGGCGCGCACCACGGTGAGCAGCGAAGCTCCCCTGAGTGAACTGCTGCTGCCGGCCCTTGTTCTGGCCTCCGTGTCCTTCGCCTACATTGTGCGGCTCACCCGGGCCAGTGTCTCCGACAACCTCAGCGCGGATTTCGTGCGAACCGCCACAGCAAAGGGGCTCTCCCGCCGCCGGGTGGTGGGCGTGCACGTGTTGCGCAACTCCCTGGTCCCGGTCGTCACCTTCCTCGGCGTCGACCTCGGCTCACTGATGGTCGGTGCCATCGTCACCGAGGGCATCTTCAACATCAACGGCGTCGGCGGCACCGTCTATAAGGCGATCAAGCTCGGCGAAGGACCCACCGTGGTGTCGTTCATCGCGGTGATGGTCGTGATCTTCGTGCTGGCCAACCTGCTCGTCGACCTCCTCTACGCAGCTCTGGACCCGAGGATTCGTTATGCCAAATAAGAACCCGAACGCGCAGACCCACTACGTGGCCGCGCTCGAAGAAACCCCGGTCGAAGTCGTCGACCGCCTCGATGAATCGCAGAAGGCCCGCAGCACCTGGGCGGATGCCTGGGACGCCATGCGCGTGCGGCCCACCTTCTGGATCTCTTCGGCCCTGATCCTCCTGATCGTTATCGTCGCCCTGTTCCCGAGCCTGTTCGCCCAGGTGTCGCCCACCGAGTGCGACCTCGGCGACAGCCACGCTGGTCCGGGAGACGGACATCCGCTCGGCTACACCCGTCAGGGCTGCGACATCTACGCGCGAATCATCTTCGGCACGCAGGCCTCGGTCACCGTCGGCCTGCTCGCCACGATCCTGGTGACCTTCACGGGAATCATCGTCGGCGCGCTCGCCGGTTACTACGGCGGCGTGCTCGACTCAATCGTCTCCCGCATCGGCGACATCTTCTTCGCCGTCCCCACCGTGCTGGGCGCGATCGTGCTCATGTCGGTCCTGCCGGAGCGAACCCCCGTCACCATCGCACTCGTGCTGTCGCTTTTCGCCTGGCCGCAGATCGCGAGAATCATGCGCGGCGCGGTACTCTCCGCCCGCAACTCGGACTACGTCACGGCGTCCGTCGCCCTGGGCGTCAGCAAATTCCGGATTCTGCTGCGCCACGTCGTGCCGAACTCGATCGCCCCCGTGATCGTGATCGCCACCGTCTCGCTGGGCACGTTCATCGTGGCCGAGGCCACCCTGTCGTTCCTCGGCATCGGCCTCCCGCCGGGCATCATGTCCTGGGGTAACGACATCGACGCGGCGAAGAGTTCGCTCCGCACCAACCCGCAGGTGCTGCTCTACCCGGCGGCGGCACTGTCCGTGACCGTTCTCGCGTTCCTTATGCTGGGCGACGTCGTGCGCGACGCCCTCGACCCCGAAGCGAGGGCCCGCCGATGAGCCAGACCGTCATCGAATCCATCGGCGAGAGCGCCGTCGTTTCCACCGAGCCTCTGCTCCAGATCCGCGACCTCGAGGTCGGTTTTCAGACCCAGCACGGCCTCGTCCCCGCCGTGCGGGGGGTCAGCCTCACCCTGTATGCCGGTCAGACGCTGGCGATCGTGGGGGAGTCCGGCTCGGGCAAGACCACGACCGCACAGGCCATCATCAAGCTCCTCGCCGGTACCGGCAAGATTACGGCCGGACAGATCCTGTTCGAGGGCCGCGACCTCGCCGGGCTGTCGGACAAACAGATGCAGGATGTGCGCGGTCGCCTGATCGGCTACGTGCCGCAGGACCCGATGAGCAACCTGAACCCCGTCTGGAACATCGGCTTCCAGGTTGAGGAGGCCATCAGGGCAAACAACGTAGCTCAGGGCAAGGCGGCGCGTCAGCGCACCATCCAGGTGCTGCAGGAGGCGGGCCTCAGCGACGCGGAGGACCGCCTCAAGCAGTTCCCGCACCAGTTCTCCGGCGGCATGCGCCAGCGTGTTCTGATCGGCATCGGCCTGTCCGCCCGGCCGAAGCTCCTGATCGCCGACGAGCCCACCTCGGCGCTCGACGTCACGGTGCAGCGTCAGATCCTGGACCACCTCGGCACCCTCACCCGCGACTACGGCACCTCGGTGCTGTTCATCACCCACGACCTCGGCCTCGCGGCCGAGCGGGCCGAGCAGCTCGTCGTGATGTACAAGGGCAAGGTCGTCGAATCCGGGCCGTCGCTGGAGATCCTCGCCAACCCGCAGCATCCCTATACCCAGCGCCTTGTGGCCGCGGCTCCGAGCCTCGCGTCGCGCCGCATCCAGTCGGCCAAGAGCCAGGATGCGGACGACGTGGAGATCTTCTCCGGTGGATCGCTCGACACGACCCTCGTGGCCCGTGCGGCCGAGCGGGAGCAGGCGGCGGCGACGCAGGACCTGATCAAGGTGCAGAACATCTCCAAGATGTACCGCATCCGCACCAAGGGTCTGAGGTACAACGAGCTGCTGGCCGTCAACGACGTCTCCTTCGCCATCAAGAAGGGCACCACCACGGCGCTCGTCGGCGAATCCGGGTCGGGCAAGTCGACGGTGGCCAAGCTCATCCTGCAGTTGGAGAGCATCACCAGCGGGCAGATCGAATTCGACGGCCAGGATGTCGCCGGGCTCAAGGGTGCGGCGCTGCTCAAGTTCCGGCGTCGCGTTCAGCCGGTCTTCCAGGACCCGTACGGTTCCCTGGACCCGCAGTACAACGTGGGCAACACGATCGCGGAGCCCCTGCTGGCCCACAAGATCGGCAACGCCGCGGAGCGGCAGGCCCGCGTGCGCGAGTTGCTTGACCAGGTCTCCCTTCCCTGGGCCACCCGGTACCGGTACCCGAGCGAACTGTCCGGTGGGCAGCGCCAGCGCATCGCCGTGGCGCGCGCCCTGGCGCTCAAGCCGGACGTGCTCGTGCTCGACGAGGCGGTCTCCGCCCTCGACGTGCTCGTGCAGGGACAGATCCTCAACCTGCTCACCGAGCTGCAGACTGAACTGGGCCTGACCTACCTGTTCATCACGCATGACCTCGCGGTCGTGCGGCTCGTCGCCGACAACGTCTGCGTCATGCAGAAGGGCAAGATCGTCGAGACCGCGTCCACGGACGAGGTCTTCGACAGTCCTCGCGAGGCCTACACCCAGGAGCTGCTCGCGGCCATCCCCGGTGGCAACTTCCAGTTTGGCCGCTGACCGGGTTCCGGGTGCTTCGGCACCAGGTCGTCGTGGTGACCCGATCGGGCGAACGCCTCGTGTGCTGGGGTGCACCGTCCGCTGTCCGGTCGTCGGTGGCGACTTCGCCGGAGACCTCTCGGGCGGCCGGGCAGGTGCGGGAGGCCAGCGGGCGGATCACCGGGTCGTCCGCGCACCGGGCCATCCGCGGCTTCTGGGACCGGCACGAGGCTCCGCAGCGCGCCGGGGAGCGAGTGGTGCGCCGCTGGCATCGACGGTCGTTCCTGGTCGGCGCCGTGCTCGTCCTCGGGCCGGCCGTTCAGCTGGCGTGGTCGTCGCTGGCCTGAATTTTCTGGTTGCGCCTGAGCTTTGCTCCAGGACAGATCGTGTTCTTGCGCATTGTGCCCTCAAAGTTTCAAAACTGTTACATTTTCCGTCTTAGAGTGCCCCAGACTGGCATCTGGGGCAGAGTCGCTTCACGCAGGCATAGGCTCTCCCCTCAAGCACACGAGAGCAGTTCCTTCCCCCGGTATCCCGGCGGGGGGAACGATGGGGGAGTCTTCATGGTTTCGCATCGTTGTACGCAGATCGTCGCCGTTCCCGGCACCCTGGTCTGATCCGAGCTCAACCCGGCCGCGGTCTGGGAAGAGCGCACTCCGATCACGTACAAGGACTACGTGGCCACCTGGACGGCCATGAACGGCACCAACGAGAAGTATTCCCCAGCCTCCACGGCCATCTTCGACCAGATCAGCGCGATCGAATCCACCGGAACCGAATTCGATTTCACGGTCACGTTCGACTCGATCAACGCCGACTGGGCGTCGATCTTCACGAGCGTGCTGCCGGCCAGCGGCGCATCGGCAGCCACGTCGTTCGGCAACTCCGAAACCGACCTGCTCCACATCTCGTCGAACGCCGATGCCGACCAGAGGGCTGAGAAGCGCGCGGATGCCGAGATCCAGGCATCCGGTGGCCTCACCTGGACCCACGTCACCATGAACGGCTCGAAGGGCCCGCTCGCGGACGTCGAACTGCGGCGCGCCATCGGCCACGCCGTCAACCGCGGTCTCATCTCCGAGTCGGTCAACACGCCGGTAGGCGTCGACGCCACCACCCAGGGCAGCTTCATCTTTATGCCGGGTCAAAAGGGATATGAAGACAACGTGGGCGACGCAATCGGCTACGACGTGGCCAACACGGAGCTCGACGCCGACAAGCGCATCGTCATCGCCAACGAGATCAACACGGTCCTCGCCGCGTACGTGCCCATCATCCCGATCGCGCCGCTGCCGAACGTGTACGCCGTGAAGTCCGGCCTCGTCAACCACAGGGCCACCCAGTGGCGGACACACCCGCAACACAGCACGGAGGACGGGACGGGGACTTGAGCCCTCCGCCCCGTTTTTCGTGCTCCGAGTCGGGATCCGAGGGACTCTCAGCCCCCGGACGGGGAGAGTGCGATAGGATTATCCGTTGGGTCGGACTTTGACCACACACATCCATTCTTCGTCGCATGCGGTACTTTGCGGCATCCATTCTTCGTAAGGATTTACTTCATGGCGATTGCCACGCGCAATAACCTCCGAAATGTCGCGATCGTAGCCCACGTTGACCACGGCAAGACCACGCTGGTCGACGCGATGCTCCAGCAGACCAACTCGTTCGCCGAGCACTCACACACCGAAGAGCGCGCCATGGACTCGAACGAACTCGAGCGCGAAAAAGGCATCACCATCCTCGCCAAGAACACGGCGATCTCCTACAAGGGCATCCACGCCAAGGATGGCCCCATCACCATCAACGTGATCGACACCCCCGGCCACGCCGACTTCGGCGGTGAGGTCGAGCGCGGCCTCTCCATGGTCGACGGTGTCGTGCTTCTCGTCGACGCCAGTGAGGGTCCGCTGCCGCAGACCCGCTTCGTGCTGCGCAAGGCGCTCGAGGCCCACCTGCCCGTCATTCTCCTGGTGAACAAGACTGACCGTCCCGATGCTCGCATCGACGAGGTCGTCGAGGAAAGCCAGGACCTGCTCCTCGGCCTCGCCAGCGACATGGCCGACGATGTGCCCGACCTCGACCTCGACCTGGTTCTCAACGTGCCCGTCGTCTACGCGTCCGGCCGTAACGGGTCCGCCAGCCTCAACCGTCCCGAGAACGGCCAGCTGCCCGACAACGAAGACCTCGAGCCGCTCTTCGCAGCGATCCTCGAGCACATTCCGGCGCCGGTCTACGACGACCAGCACCCGCTGCAGGCCTGGGTAACCAACCTCGACTCCTCGCCGTTCCTCGGCCGTCTCGCACTGTTGCGCATCTTCCAGGGCACCATCAAGAAGGGTCAGACGGTCGCCTGGATCAAGCACGACGGCACCATCGCAAATGTGCGTGTCACCGAGCTCATGATCACCAAGGCGCTCGACCGCTACCCAACCGAGAGCGCCGGCCCCGGCGACATCGTCGCTGTCGCCGGATTCGCCGACATCACCATCGGTGAGACCCTGGCCGACCCGGAGGACCCGCGCCCGCTGCCGACCATCACGGTCGACGACCCGGCCATCTCGATGACGATCGGCACCAACACCTCGCCGCTCATCGGCAAGGTCAAGGGCCACAAGCTCACCGCCCGCATGGTCAAGGACCGTCTCGACAAGGAGCTCGTCGGCAACGTCTCGCTCCGCGTTATCGACATCGGACGCCCGGATGCCTGGGAGGTCCAGGGCCGAGGCGAACTCGCCCTCGCCATCCTGGTGGAGCAGATGCGACGCGAAGGCTTCGAGCTCACCGTCGGCAAGCCGCAGGTCGTCGTCAAGCGCGTCGACGGCAAAATTCACGAGCCGTACGAGCACCTCACTATCGACTCGCCGGAAGAGTACCTCGGCGCGATCACCCAGCTGCTCGCCGCCCGCAAGGGACGCATGGAGAACATGGCGAACCACGGCACCGGCTGGGTCCGGATGGAATTCATCGTTCCGTCGCGTGGCCTGATCGGATTCCGCACCGAGTTCCTCACGGACACCCGCGGCACCGGTATCGCGAACGCCATCTTCCACGGCTACGAGGCCTGGGCCGGCACGATCACCACTCGTACCAACGGCTCGATCGTCGCCGACCGGTCCGGCGTGGTCACGCCGTTCGCGATCATCGCTCTGCAGGAGCGCATGTCGTTCTTTGTCAACCCGACCGAAGAGGTCTATGAGGGCATGGTCATCGGCGAGAACTCGCGCGCCGACGACATGGACGTGAACATCACCAAGGAGAAGAAACTGACCAATATGCGTCAGTCCACCTCCGACACGTTCGAGTCGATGACCCCGTCCAAGCAGCTCACGCTCGAGCAGTGCCTCGAGTTCGCCCGTGAAGACGAATGCGTCGAGGTCACCCCGGCCGTCGTGCGCATCCGCAAGGTCGAGTTGGCCGCCTCGGCACGTCAGCGCAACGTCTCGCGTCTGAAAAAGCAGGACGCGAACTAACCGTCGCCACCGTGCGGCTGAGCGGCCGCGACGAGCGAAACCGTAGGGGTGCGGTTATGGTTTTCCATAGTGCTGCCCCTGCGGTTTCGCGCTTTTAAGCACGTGAACGATCGAACCGAAGGATGGGATCCCTGATGCAGTTGAACCGAGTACGTGTGCTGGCCGTCACCTTGGCCGTCGCGGGCGTGGCCCTGCTGTCCGGATGCTCCGGCGAGGCCGTCGGCTCCGCGGTCGACGGCGCGGTGAACGGGGCAACCGGAGGCGATGTCAGCCTGGGCGGGCAGCTGCCCGAGGGCTGGCCGAAAGAGATCCCCGTGATCGACGGGGATCTCGGTTTCGGGGCAGCGAACACCGCGGACGCCGGCCGGGGCTGGGTCGTCACCGTCACCACCAGCGCCGCGGACCCGCTGGCCGACGCCACGGCGATGCTCGAGGCTGCCGGTTTCAGCGCCGACAACGCCGCCACCGCGAACGTCGGCAATGCCGGCGTCGCGGCCCTGACGAACGAGACCTGGTCGGTGGTCGTCGCCGGCACTCCCGAGGGTGTGCTCTACACGGTGTCCCCGGCCGCCTAGCTGAGAACCAATTCGACGGAGATTCTTTCGAAAAACGACTGTTTTGTCGTGTTTGGGCGCGGTTCGGGCAAAATCTCCGTCGAATTCGTTCGGGCCGGAGTTGCTGCACCGGGTCAGGCCGACCGAAAGGCAGGCTCACTCAGCCGCGGGGGATCAGGCGAAGAGGGCGGCACCCGCGTAGGAGCCGCGGGCGGCCCCAAGCGGCCCCGGGCGGGACGGCGCAGAGGGCTGACCCGACGTGGCGGATGTACTCGTTCGGAGCGTCGTGCCGGGCCAGGCGCACGTGCGCTGTCGCGCCGATCAGCGGCAGGTCTGTCCGGCCGGTGAGGGCGAAGTCCGGAGCGGTGAACTCCGTGCCGCCCGACAGCGGGGCACCCTCGCCCTTCTTGCGGCCGAACACGGCCTCCTGCTCGCGCAGGATGGTGCGGTCCCAGGACTCGATGGTCATCCGGATGCGCCGGGCCACCAGATAGGAGCCGCCGGCCAGCCAGGCGGGCCCGTCTCCGCCGCCGACCCAGACATGGTCGGCGGCGGCATCCGGCTCCTCTGCCGTGATAATGGATGTGCCGTCCTTGAAACCGAAGTGGTTGCGCGGCGTGGCCTGCGCCGTACTCGTCGAGGAAGTGGGTCCGAACCCCAATTGAGACCAGCGGAACGCCGCGCGCCCGAAGGCGATGCGGGAGAGGTTGCGGCTGGCGTGCACGGCCACCTGCGGGTCGTCCACGCAGGCCTGGATGCCGAGGTCGCCGCCACTCCGTCCCGGCTCGAGCCTGTCCCCGGGGAAGTGCGGCATTCGACCAGCTCGACCGGGCTCCGACTCCCGATGCCGAAACGGTCGGCGCCGTCGATGCTCTCGAACAGGCTCGGGCCGAACCCGAACGTGATCGTCAGCCCGGAGGCCGGCAGGCCGAGCGCCTCGCCGGTGTCCTCCGGGGTGCGTCGTAAGGGCCGCTGACGGCCCCGAAATCGCCGATGTCACACCCCATAGCCATGGCGGCGGCGGCATCGGTCCGGTCGCGGAGCAGTCGACCAACCCGGACCTGATGGTGCCCGCGGAAACGTCGAACGCCGAGGCCGAGCAGCCCGCGACGTGACAGGCCGCGCGACTGCTGTTGCCCGGTCACCTAGAACACCAGGGTTGCGGTCCGCTGGTTGAGCGGTTCGCCGAGGGCGTCCACCTGGTCGGCGAGGGCCTTGATCTCGGCCTCGCTCAGCTCGGTGTACGGGGTGAAGCCGTCGCCGACGCGCTGGGCGTCCAGCAGTGTCTGCAGCGCGGCGAACTCGGTGTCGAGGCTATCGGCGCGGGCGGCATCCCTGTCGACCAGGATGTCCCGCACGCCGGCGTAGAGCACCGCGGCACCGTCGACGTTGGCCTGGAAATCCCAGAGGTCGGTGTGCGATCAGAACTCCTCCTCGAAGGTGACCTTGCCGGTGGCGACCTTGCCGGTGGCGACCTCGTCGAGAAGGCCGATCGCGCCGTTGGTCTGCTGCGACAGCGTGCAGGAGAGGGTCTGCACTTCCTCGTTCAGGGTCGCGGTGTCCTGCATCAGGCGGTCGGCGAGGCGTCGGCGCTCCGCGGCCGGATAGGCGAGAAAACCGGCCTCGGCGTCGGCCGGCCAGAGGTCCTTCTCGATTGGTGCCAGTCGGTGCCGGTGACCAGCTGGGCCACCTGGTCGCGCACAGAGGAGGCGTCGTTGACGTTGGCGGTCTCGATCTGCGCCTCGAAGTCGTCGTCGACCGCGACAACCTGGTCGGAGGCGGTGACGATGAAGCCGGCCTTGCCGATCCCGTCACCGGTCATGCCGGGCTTGCAGGCGGTGACGTATTCGCCGGCGGCCAGCTGCATGACCAGGTCGCGGGTGAGTCCCTGACCGATGTTCTCGGCCTCGCCGTCGATGCGCAGGCCGTCATCGGCGAGCAGGTAGAACTCCGCGACCTGGTCGCCCGAGTTGGTGATGCTGAAGCTGAGGTTTCCGGCGGGGGCGGTCGATGCTGCACCGGAGTTGGCCGGACAGGTTGCGGGCTCGCGCCAGCATCCAGAACACCATCCAGGTCACGAGGCCCGTCGCCACGATCGACAGCACGCCGCCGATGGCCTCCTGGGACGTGAACGACAGGCCGTAGGTGCCGTTGGTGAGCTGCGCGCCGATGCCGAGCGCCAGCAGCACGGTGAGGCTGCATCCGGTCCGGATACGCCGGAGCACGTCCCGGCGGCCGACCTTCACGACGTAGGCCACGAGGATGGTCACGATGAGGGCGACTTCGAGGCCTTCACGGAGGCCGATCAGGTAATTGCGCGAGCACAAGGCTTCCTGGGTTTGAGGGAGAAGTTTGGTGAGGCTAACCTTAGTATCCTGACTCCAGCTTCGGTTCTGCGATCGTGTCCAGCTATCATTCATGCGTGGGTGTCCGCCCGTCCCAACTCCGTGGAGCTCAGCAATGGTCATGTCCGGCAGCGCAGAACGAGTCGTGTTCGTGCACGACCGGCCCGGTCAGGAATCCCTTTTGACCGGCGGAACCATCGCCCGGCTGCGGTCAGACGACGCCGAGGTCGTCGTTCTGTTCGGCTCCACGGACTCCCACTCCGCGGACGACTCCGACGTGCGCGCAGCCATGGCGGCGCTCGACGTAAGCGACTGGCGGATGCTGCCCGCGGCATCCGGGGCGCAGTCACTGGCCGAGGCCGTCGCCGACGTGCTCGCGGACGTGCACGCCACCGCGGTCGTGATCGGCGCCGACGACGACACCCTCCGCCGGGCGGCCGCCGGGGCCGCCGACAGCCTGAATGTGCCGGTCTTCGAGCACCGCCAGGTGACGGATGCCGTCGGCCAGCGGCTCGTCGCGATCGATGTGAGCGGCCAGGTCGACCAGAAGCTGCGCGCCCTCGCCGCGTATGCGCGCCGCTGGAGCGTCACCGACCACACCGTCGTGCCGGTCGAGTCGGTGGCCGCAGCCGACCCGGCCGACCCGGCCGACCCGGCGGACCGCCCGGTCACGATCGGTGGCACCGAGACCTTCCTGCGGCTGCCCCTGGCGCACGCTCCCGACCCGGACGCGACCCCCGGGCTGCTCAGCCGCGGCCTGGCCGCGGTCGTCGCCCTCCTGACCGGGGCCGCCTTCGGCGTGCTCGGCACGATCGCGCACCAGGCCACCCTCCCAATCGGGCCCGTGACGATCCCGATCGGGCTGATCCTGGCCCTGGCCGGAATCATGACGCTCCTGGCAGGTCTCCGGCTGATGCTGGGGGACCGCCTGGTCGTCTTTTCCTGCGCGATCGGCCTCCTCGGCACGATCTTCATCCTGTCTCTGCGCAGCACCGGCGGCTCTGTCCTGGTCCCCGAGGGGATTCCGGGTTTGCTCTGGACCGTCGTGCCGACCCTGGTGGCCACGATCGTGCTGGCCTGGCCACGAATCCCGGCCCGTCCGCGTTCGGCATAGACTGGATATTCGCTTGTGAAGGGAGCCCTCCAACGTGACATACGTCATTGCTCTGCCGTGCGTCGACGTGAAGGACCGCGCCTGCGTCGACGAGTGCCCGGTCGACTGCATCTACGAGGGTGACCGCTCGCTCTACATCCACCCCGACGAGTGCGTCGACTGCGGTGCCTGCGAACCGGTCTGCCCGGTCGAGGCCATCTACTACGAGGACGATGTGCCCGAGCAGTGGGCCGAGTACTACAAAGCCAACGTCGAGTTCTTCGACGACATCGGCTCGCCCGGCGGGGCGGCCAAGGTCGGCGTGATCCATAAGGACCACCCCATCATTGCCGTGCTGCCTCCCCAGGTCTGATTCAGCCATGCTGAAGCCGCTCCCCGACTACCCGTGGGACCAGATGGTCCCCTTCGCCGCCCGGGCCCGGGCCCATGCGGGCGGCATCGTCGATCTGTCGATCGGTTCGCCGGTGGACCCGACGCCCGAGGTCATCCGCCGAGCGCTGGCCCAGGCCACCGACGCCCACTCTTACCCGCAGACCGCCGGCACGCCGGAGCTGCGGCGGGCGATCATCGACTGGTACGAGCGCCGGCGCGGCGTCACCGGCCTCACCGAGAAGAACGTTCTGCCGACCATCGGGTCGAAGGAGATAGTGGCCCTGCTGCCCTTCATGCTCGGGTTCGGCGAGGGTGACACCATTGTGCATCCGCTTGCCGCGTACCCGACGTACAGCATCGGCGCGGCCATGGCCGGAGCGGACGCCCTCGCCGCCGACGACCCCGCCGACTGGCCCGAGACGACGAAGCTGGTGTGGCTGAACAGCCCGGGCAACCCGGATGGCCGGGTTCTCTCGGTCGACGCGCTGCGCACGGCCGTCGCGCGCGCCCGGGAACTCGGCGCGGTGATCGTCTCCGACGAATGCTACGCCGAGCTCGGCTGGACCGACGGGTGGGATGCCCGGCCGACCCCGAGCATCCTGGACCCCCGCGTCATCGGGCAGGACCGGCACGATGTGCTCGCGCTCTACTCCCTGAGCAAGCAGTCGAACATGGCCGGCTACCGCGGCGCGTTCGCGGCCGGCTGCGCGGACCTGCTCGCCCGGGTGCTGACCGTGCGCAAGCATGCCGGCCTCATGCTTCCCGCGCCGCTGCAAGCCGCCATGGTGGCCGCGCTCGGCGACGACGAACACGTCATCGTGCAGCGTCGGCGCTACCAGACGCGACGCGAGGTGCTGCTGCCCGCACTGGTGGCGGCGGGCTTCCGCATCACCCGCAGTGAGGCCGGGCTTTACCTCTGGGCGACCGAGGGGCGCCCCGCCTGGGAATCGATCGGGCGGCTCGCCGAGCGGGGTATCCTCGCCGGACCCGGTCCGTTCTACGGCGACGGCTACCCGAGACACGTGCGCTTCTCCCTCACCGCCACGGACGAACGCATCGCGGCGGCTGTGACTCGGTTGCACGCTGGCTAATGCCCCACTGTCGGGAAATGTCAACTCTCTCCAATGAAGAGTGGACATTCTTGGTGGATGCAACAGTAGGCGGTTGCGGCCATTAGGCTGTATCCGCGTTGACGTCTCCAGACACACCGGTGTGCTGTGGCCCATCGCCACAGACGGTCAGCCACCAGACGGTTAGGTAGTGATATCCAGTGACACTCAGTCAGACCCAGGGAGCCGCCGTGAGCGACATCGCCGAGCGAACGCCATCCATCGAACCCAAGCAGGCAACACTGTCGTTCCCCGGCGGATCCGCCGAGTTCCCGATCGTGCGAGGCACGGCCGGCGCCTCCGGCATCGATATCTCGACGCTGACCCGCAAATCGGGTCTGATCACCCTCGACTCCGGGTTTGTGAATACCGCGGCCACGCGGTCGGCGATCACGTTCATCGACGGCGAGAAGGGCATCCTGCGCTACCGGGGCTATCCGATCGAACAGATCGCCCAGAACTCCAACTTCCTCGAGACCGCCTGGCTGTTGATTTACGGTTCCCTTCCTAGCGCGAGCGAACTCGAGGCCTTCGACACGCGCATCCGTCGGCACACCCTGCTGCACGAAGACCTGCGCCGCCTCTTCGACGTGCTGCCGTACAACGCGCACCCGATGGCTGTGCTCTCCGCCGGCACCTCGGCGCTGGCCGCGTACTACCAGGATGCGCTCGAGCCCAACGACCCGGAGCAGGTCGAGCTGGCCACCGTGCACCTGCTCGCCAAGCTGCCCGTGATGGCGGCGTACGCCTACAAGAAGAGCATCGGCCAGGCATTCCTGTATCCCGACAACTCGCTCGGCTACGTGGACAACTTCCTGCGGCTGATCTTCGGCACACTCGCCGAGCCCTACGAGGTGAACCCGGTCGTCAGTAAGGCCCTCGAGCGCCTGCTGATGCTGCACGAGGACCATGAGCAGAACGCGTCGACCTCGACCGTTCGCCTGGTCGGCTCCACTGAGGCGAACCTGTTCGCGTCGGTCTCCGCGGGCATCAACGCGCTTTCCGGGCCTCTGCACGGCGGCGCCAACGAGGCCGTGCTCAAGATGCTGGGCGAGATCAAAGCATCCGGCGAAGGCGTCGAGAAGTTCGTTGAACGGGTCAAGAACAAAGAACAGGGCGTTCGCCTGATGGGCTTCGGCCACCGGGTGTACAAGAACTACGACCCGCGGGCGACCCTGGTCAAGGAGAGCGCCGACGAGGTGCTCGCCGCACTGGGCGTCAAGGACGACCTGCTGGACATCGCCAAGGAACTCGAACACATCGCGCTCAACGACGACTACTTCCGGGAGCGCAAGCTCTATCCGAACGTGGACTTCTACACCGGCGTCATTTACAAGGCGATGGGCTTCCCGACCAGCATGTTCACGGTACTCTTCGCGATCGGCCGGTTGCCCGGCTGGGTGGCGCACTGGCGCGAGATGAACGAGGACCCCACGACCAAGATCGGTCGCCCGCAACAGCTCTACATCGGGTCGCCGGCCCGCGATTTCCCGCGCCGCTAGCCGCCGCGAGGCACCGCGCGCCCGCGCTGCCGGGATCGAACCAATTCGACGGAGATTCTGCCGAAAATGCCGGTTTCCGGCCTGTTTAGGGCGATTTCGAGCAGAATCTCCGTCGAATTCGTCAGGGACCTGGGGCTGTAGGCGGGCGGCGCCTCGGCGATGATGGTCGGGTGCGTCGTTCCCACGCCACTCTCTTGCGACTGGCAGCGTACTCAGCGGAGGCGCCGCCGTGCGGGTTGTTTCGGTCACGCTCGAGCGTCGGACCGGCCGCCCGGCGTCAGGCGTGCAGCTGGGCGTTCAGCACGATGCCGGTGCCGGTGCGCGCCAGCACCTCGACCGCGCCCGAGACCGAGTTGCGGCGGAAAAGCAGGTTCGCGACCCCGGAGAGTTCGACGGCCTTCACCGACGGCGTCGTGCCGTCGGCAGTGCGCGGCTGGCCCGGCAGCAGCACCTTGGTGCCGGCGGTCACATAGAGCCCCGCCTCGACGACGCTGTCGGCGCCGATCGAGATGCCCACCCCGGAATTGGCCCCGAGCAGGGCCCGTTCGCCGATGGACACCCGTTCGGTACCGCCGCCGGAGAGCGTGCCCATGATGGAGGCACCGCCGCCGATGTCGGCGCCGTCACCCACGACGACACCCTGAGAGATCCTGCCCTCGACCATCGAGGTGCCGAGGGTACCGGCGTTGAAGTTGACGAAACCCTCGTGCATCACCGTGGTGCCGGGGGAGAGGTACGCCCCAAGACGCACCCGGGACGCGTCCGCGATCCGCACCCGGTCGGGCGTGACGTAGTTCAGTAGCGGCGGGAACTTGTCGATTCCGGTCGTCTGGATGCCGTGGCGCTGCAGGGCCGGCCGCAGTCGGGTGAAGTCGGCGGGCAGCATCGGGCCGGCATTCGTCCAGACCACGGCGGGCAGGTGGCCGAAGATGCCGTCGAGGTTGAGGGTGTTCGGGCGCACCAGCAGGTGCGACAGCAGGTGCAGGCGCAGGTAGGCATCCGACGTTCCGGCAGGCGCAGCGGTGAGGTCGATCTCGATCGTCACGGCCTCGATTCGCACCATTCGCCTCGGGTCCACCCCGGCGAATTCCTCGAGTTCAGACGGCACGATCCAGCGGTCGCGCCCGGCCGGCAGGGTTCCGAGCCGAGGTTCGGGGAACCAGGTGTCCAGCACCGTGCCGTCGCCGGCGACGGTGGCGAGGCCGTAGCCCCACGCGTTCGAGGGGGAAACGGATGTCGGGGGCACGGCGGAGGTCATGGCTCTAGGTTAGTAGAGTGCCCCAAAACACCGTGAACCTGGACCTGTCCGCGACCTCGATCGAGCTCACCCGGGCGCTCTGCGACCTCGAGTCGGTGTCCGGTAACGAGGCCGCCATCGCAGACGCGGTGGAACGCGCGCTGGCCGGGTACCCGCACCTCGACATCTTCCGCGACGGCGACACCGTCGTCGCCCGCACCGACCTGGGTCGGGCCCAGCGCGTGATCATTGCCGGCCATCTCGACACAGTCCCGCTGAACGACAACCTGCCGACCCGGTTCGAGACCATCGATGGCGTCGACTATCTCTGGGGCCGCGGCACCGTCGACATGAAGGCCGGCGTGGCCGTGCAGCTGAAGCTGGCCGCCGAACTGACCGCGTCCAGCGTCGACGTAACGTGGATGTGGTACGACCACGAGGAGGTTTCCGACGACCTCAACGGTCTCGGCCGCCTCGCCCTCAACCGGCCCGACCTCTTCGCGGGGGACTTCGCTATCCTCGGCGAGCCCACAAACAGCCAGATCGAGGGTGGCTGCAACGGAAACGTGCGCGTGGAGATCCGCACCTTCGGGCTGCGCGCCCACTCCGCCCGCAGCTGGGTCGGCGACAATGCCATCCACAAGATCGGGCCCGTCATCGACATCCTGGCGGCCTACGAGCCGCGGCAGGTCGAGGTCGAAGGCCTCGTCTACCGCGAAGGCCTCAACGCCGTCGGCATCGGCGGCGGCATCGCCGGCAACGTCATCCCCGATGAGTGCATGGTGCACATCAATTATCGGTTCGCCCCCAGCCGCACCTCGGCGGAGGCCATCGTGCACCTGGAGGAGCTCTTCGCGGGCTACGAGATCACCGTCGTCGACCGGGCCGAGGGTGCCCGGCCGGGCCTGGATGCCCCGCTGGCCCTGCAGTTCCTGACCGCGGTCGGCGGCGAGGCCAAGCCCAAGTACGGCTGGACGGATGTCGCCCGCTTCTCCGCCCTGGGCATTCCCGCCGTCAACTACGGCCCCGGCGACCCGCTGAAGGCCCACGCCGACGACGAACGCGTCGCCCTGGCGCAGATCACGGACTGCGAGGACGGCCTTCGCGCGTGGCTGACCACAAGCGTCGGGTAGCCGTGGCGTCGTCCGGCTGGAAGGCCGGCTACCGGCTCACGCCGTGGTGGGCCCTGGTCGCCCTGATCTGGGCCGCGTCCCGGCTCGTCACGACCACCCTGGTGCTACTGCTTGCGAATGTGCAGGGCGCCAACCCGTGGACGGGCGTGTCACCCGGCTACGCGGAGTTCGCGAACATGTGGGACGCCCGCTGGTACAACATCGTCGCCGTCGCGGGCTACCCGTCGACACTGCCGCTCACCGCCGGCGGGGAGATCGCGGAGAACGCCTGGGCCTTTATGCCCGGCTACCCGGTGGTCGTGCGCCTGCTGATGGTGCTCCTCGGGCAGCCGTGGGCACCCGTGGCCGTATTCGTGTCCCTGGCCGCCAGCCTCGGCGCCGCCCTGCTGTTCTACCGGCTGATGCGCACTGTACAGGCCTCCGGGACGGCGTTGTTCGCGGTGGTGCTGTTCTGTGTGGCCCCGCTGTCGCCCGTGCTGCAGTTCGGTTATGCCGAGTCGCTGTACCTCTTCCTGCTCACGTTGGCACTTCTCCTGCTGCTCGAGCGGCGGTATGTGCTGCTGTTCCCGGTGATCGCCGTGATGGCGCTGACCCGGCCCAGCGGCCTGGCCTTCGCGCTCGCCCTGGGGCTGCACGTCCTGCACCGCTGGCTTGCCCGGACACAAGACCCGTTTTCGGTGCGCGAACGGTTGCTGGCGTCATCCGTTGCCGTGTTCAGCGGCATTTCCGGCCTGGCCTGGCCGGCCATCGCCTGGATCGCCACGGGGTCGATCACCGCCTACACCGACACCGAGCTGGCCTGGCGGTCGGCCTACATCGGCTACCAGGAACTCGTTCCGTTCACCGCCTGGTTCCAGGGCGGTGTCTGGTGGCTCGGGATGCCGCTGGGCATCATCGTTGTCTCGGGGCTCATCCTGGCGTTCGGCCTGACCCTGTTGCTGCCGGCGGTGCGCCGACTGGGCACTGACCTGCGGTTCTGGCTCGCCAGCTACGGCCTCTACCTGCTAGCGGTGTTTTTCCCGCAGTCGAGCACCTTCCGCCTGCTGATGCCAATGTTTCCGTTGTTGGGTGCCGTGGCGCAGCCGCGGAGCGCCGTCTACCGGGTGGGCATCGTGCTGCTGTTCATCGCCGGACAGTGGGGCTGGCTCCTGCTGTGCTGGGGGGTCGACGGAGCGGACTGGACACCTCCCTAATTACAGTCTCAGCCCGTAATGGCAGATAATAGAAGTTCAGACGAATGAATGGAAGGGGAGTTCATGGCGGCCATGAAGCCAAGGACCGGAGACGGGCCAATGGAGGCTGTAAAAGAGGGGCGCCTTATCATCGTGCGTGTTCCGCTCGAAGGTGGAGGTCGACTTGTCGTCTCTGTGAACGACGCTGAAGCCAAAGAGCTTCACGATGCCCTCGCCGGTGTAGTCCAGCCGACCGTATAGTTCCGGGATCGGCCGCGCAGCTCAGGTTGTGCGGCCGATCTTTTTTGCCGACCTGGAGCGGATGGGTTTCCCGCGGACAGCCGTCGCACCGCCCGTCGGAGGTACCCGTCACCGGGCCCGCCACCCGCATCCGTCGGCACGTAAACGCTGAGAATCTTAGGAAACGCCGGTTTGGGCGCCATCAGTTCCGGCGTGTCGCGTATTTCTCCGAGTTGACGTCACGACGGATGCCCCGGGCTGGCTGCGCTCGCCGCCGGTGGTTGAGCGTGCCAAAACCCGGCAGTCCAGCCTGCAAACCCGCGCCGCACCATCCGTGCCCCGCGCCGCCACCTCCTCCTGTCACCGAATCAATTAGAACAGGAAAACGAAACTCAACAGTTATATTCCCTCAGCTATTGACTCCAACTTAGAACGTGTATACGATATAGGTATGGCTGGAGCCCCCACTCCGCACCACTCCACCGCCTCACCGCAGGGGGTGCCGTCCCTCGCGCAGGCACCCCTCGCGCAGGCACCCCGTGCACAGTCACCCCTCGTGCAGCAGCTGCAGCAGGCCCGTGATCTGGCCGCAGCCGTGCTCGACTCGGTGTCTTTCTCCCTCCTGGGCGAGGCGGACGCGATGATGGTGCTGGGCGCGGTTGAAGACCCCGGCCGTCGGGTCGATGCGGCCAGGGTTGCCTCCGCCGCTGACATTTCGGTGCGGTCTCGGCGTATCCTGGGCCATGAGTCCCTGGCGTATAAGAACGGGGCTAGCAGCGGCATCGACCTGGTCACTCGCCTGACCCGCGTCTCGTCGCGTGAGGCGAATCGGCGGGTGCGCCTGGGCGAGAACGTGACCCCGCGCCGGGCGGGCACCAGCATGTTGCCGCCCTACTATCCGGCCGTGGCCGATTCCCTCACCGCCGGGGACCTCGGCGTGGACGCGGCCGAGAACATCGTCACGGCCCTCGACCTGGTCGCGGCCCGGGTCGCGCCCGACGAGCTCGGCACTGCCGAACGTGCCCTGGTGGCCAGTGCGACCGGCGCCGTCACCGACGACACCCGCGGCCTGCCCGGGGAGGGG
>NZ_SOFB01000042.1:0-27147 GCF_004402815.1 Cryobacterium sp. Hz7 | reverse complement strand
GGTCCGCGGCGCCGTGCAGATCATGGCACCACCCTGGCTGGAGACCGGGGCCCGCAAATGGCGGAACGAGACCAAGTCCCGCCCCCGAATGACGGACGCGGCCGAACGGAAAAACGGATAGGGGGTCCCTGGCCCCTGGTCTCGACATGCTCGACAGGCTCGACATGCGTTCGCTTTTTCACCCAGCGACAGTGGGACCGCTCCGCTTAGGCTGTAGGCATGGAATTCCGCTATCTCGGTTCATCAGGCCTGAAAATCTCCGAAATCACCTACGGCAACTGGCTCACGCACGGTTCGCAGGTCGAGAACGACATCGCCACGCAGTGCGTGCATGCCGCGCTCGACGTGGGGATCACCAGCTTCGACACCGCCGACGTCTACGCCAACACGAAGGCGGAGTCCGTTCTCGGCGACGCCCTCAAGGGCCACCGCCGCGAAAGCCTCGAGATCTTCACCAAGGTCTATTGGCCGACCGGCCCGCGCGGCCACAACGACGTCGGGCTGTCCCGCAAGCACATCATGGAGTCGATCAACGGTTCTCTGACCCGATTGCAGACCGATTACGTCGACCTTTACCAGGCCCACCGCTTCGACACCGAGACCCCACTGGAGGAGACGATGCAGGCCTTCGCCGACATCGTTCGGCAGGGCAAGGCGCTCTACATCGGCGTCAGCGAGTGGACCGCCGCGCAGCTGCGAGCTGGCCACGCCCTCTCCCAGGAGTTGGGCTTCAGCCTGATCTCGAGCCAGCCGCAGTACTCGATGCTGTGGCGCGTCATCGAAGACGAGGTCGTGCCGACTTCGCGCGAGCTCGGCGTCGGCCAGATCGTCTGGTCCCCCGTGGCCCAGGGTGTGCTCACCGGCAAGTACAAGGCAGGCCAGGCCCCGCCGGCCGGCTCGCGCGCCACCGACCTCAAGGGCGGCGCCGACATGATCAGCCGCTTCATGAACGACGACGTGCTCACCCGGGTGCAGAAGCTTGAGCCGATCGCCGCCGACCTCAACCTGTCGATGGCGCAACTGGCCGTGGCCTGGGTGTTGCAGAACGACAACGTCTCAGCAGCCCTCGTCGGAGCTTCCCGCCCCGAGCAGGTGCGCGAGAACGTCGAGGCCGCGGGAGTGAAGATCCCGGCCGAGAGCATGAGGCAGATCGACGAGGTACTCGGCGACGTCGTGGAGCACGATTCCGCGATGACCGCGGCTACCGCACCGCAGAGCCGCCCGGCGTAGGGCAGGCTCGGCGTCACACTGCTCGGCCCGAACGAGAGTCGCCGTTTGTGCCGAGAGTCGCCGCAACGGCGGGTACTCTCGGCACAAACGGCGACGGTCGCTGCGGTTTTCCTAGAGCAACATTTCTAGAGCACCATTTCTAGAGCACCTTCGACAGGAACGCCTGCGTGCGGCGGTGCTGCGGGTTCGTCAGGATCTCGTCCGGGTCGCCCGCTTCGACGACCACACCGCCGTCCATGAAGACGAGCGAGTCGGCGACCTCCTTGGCGAAGCCCATCTCGTGGGTGACCACGATCATGGTCATGCCCGATTTGGCCAGACCCTTCATCACGTCGAGTACCTCGCCGACGAGCTCAGGGTCGAGCGCGCTGGTCGGCTCGTCGAAGAGCATGAGCTTGGGTTCCATCGCGAGTGCGCGGGCGATCGCCACCCGCTGCTGCTGCCCACCCGACAGGTGCGCCGGGTAGTAGTCGGCACGTTCGGCCAGACCCACCCTGGCCAGCAGATCGAGAGCGCTCCGCTCCACCTGGGCCTTCGGCAGCCCCTTCACCCGGATCGGCGCCTCCATCACGTTCTCTAGCGCCGTCATGTGCGGAAACAGGTTGAACCGCTGGAACACCATGCCGATGTCCCGTCGCTGACGGGACGCTTCCTTGGGTGCCATCTCGTAGAGCTTGCCGTTGGTCTCTCGGTAGCCGATCAGCTCGCCGTCGACGCTGAGCCGCCCGGCGGAAAGCACCTCGAGGTGGTTGATGCAGCGCAGGAACGTGGACTTGCCCGACCCACTGGGCCCGACCAGGCACATCACCTCGCCACGCTTCACCTCGAGGGAGATGCTCTTGAGCACCTCGTTCGAGCCGAAGCTCTTCGATACCTGCTCGGCCAGAACCATGGGAGGAATCGTGACGGATGCCCCGGCCTGCGTGTTCACGTCGGTCATTTCACGCCTCCGGGGTTGGCTGGTGGATCGTTCTCGCGCGGCGGTGCGATCACCGACGGCTGCCCGGAACCGATGACGGGGACGACCCCGGTGAGGGTTCCCGTTCCGGTGCCGACGGCATCCTTGCGATCCGGCTGCCGGTCGCCCACGCCGCGGGCGAACCGCTTTTCGAGGAAGTACTGGCCGACCATCAGGATGGACGTGAAGAACAGGTACCAGATCGAGGCCACGATCAAAAGCGGGATCGGGTTGAACGTCTCCGCGGAAATATCCCGCGACCGGGTGAACAGCTCGAAGCTGAACGGCACGGCGGTGACGAGCGACGTGGTCTTCAGCATCGAAATGACCTCGTTGCCCGTCGGCGGGATGATCACGCGCATCGATTGCGGCAGGATCACCCGCGTCATGGTCTGCGACCAGCTCATTCCGAGCGCCGTCGCAGCCTCCTCCTGGCCGCTGTCCACGGCCAGGAGGCCGGCGCGCACGATTTCAGCCATGTAGGCCGCTTCGTTCAGGGCCAGCCCGATGATGGCGATGGTGAACGTGCTCAGTGCCGCGTTGGTCGAGAAGGACACCCACGGGTCCATGAACGGGATGCCGATGTCGATGCTCGAGTAGATCAGCGAGATCAGACCCCAGATCGTCAGCTGCACGTAGACCGGGGTGCCACGGAAGATCCACAGGTAGAACCAGGCCAGGCTCTTCACCACGGGGTTGGGCGAGAGCCGCATGACGGCCAGGATCACCCCGAGGACGATCGCGATGACCATGGAGTACACGGTCAGCTGCAGGGTCACGACGGCCGCCTGCGAGATGCGGCGGTCGAAGAGGTACTTGCCGACGGCGGGCCAGTCGTAAGCCGGCCGGAGCGCGGCGTCGACGACGATGGAGACGAAGACCACCACGAGCAGAATGGCGAACACCATCCTCCACGGATGCCGCAGCTTGATGGCCTTGATCGGCACCGATGGGGCCGGTTCCCCGGGCGGACGGGTTGCCCCGCCCGCCTTCGGTGGAGTCGTGATGCTCATACGTTATCCGTTCGACGCGGCGTTGATCGTGATCGTCTCGATCGCACCATCCGCGACGCCCCACTCGTCGAGGATGTCACCGTAGGTGCCGTCGTCGACCATGGACTGCAGCGCAGCCTGCACGGCCTTGGTCAGCTCGGAGTCCTTGGCGACCACGATGCCATACGGCGCCACATCGAAGGTCTCTCCGGCCGGCTGCAGCTTGCCCTCGGTCTGGGCGATCGCGTAGAGAGTGACGGGCGAGTCGGCGCTGAGCGCGTCGGCCTGGCCCAGCACGACCGCGTTGGTGGCCTGGTCCTGGGTGTCGTACTTCAGCTTGTCGATCGCCGGCTTGCCGGCCGCGACGCAGGCGTCACTCTTGGCCGGCACTTCGTCGGTGTCCTCATACGTGGTGGCCTGCACGGCGACCTTCAGCCCGCAGGCGTTGTCCGGATCGACGTCGTTGCCGACGGCCGAGGCCCACTGGATGCCGGCGACGAAATAGTTGACGAAGTCGACCTGCTTCTCCCGCTCGACGTTGTCGGTGAAGGAGGACACGCCGATATCGGCCTTGCCGCCCGTCACGCTCGGAATGATGTTGTCGAATTTCGCGACCTGGAATTCCGGCTCCAAGCCGAGCTTGGCTGCGACGGCCTCAGCGATCACGATGCCCCAGCCGATCGGCTCACCGGCTTCGTTCTTGAACTCGTTGGGAGCGTAGGTCGGGTCGGTCCCGATGACGAGCGTGCCGGAGTCGGCGACCTCGGCGGGAAGCATCGCGGCGGCGGCGTCGTCCACGGCGATCTCACTGGCGGAGGAGGCGGCCGTCGCTCCGCCCGTGGTGTCCGTGGAGTTGTCCACGCAGCCGGTGAGTAGGAGTGCCGTGACGGCGGCGAGAGCCGGGAGCAGGTATTGAGCGCGCATTGCGTAACCTTTTTCGTGGTTGTCGGATGTGTCTGGTTCGTCTTTGAGGTCCGTTAACGGAATTCGACAAAAGCGAGCATATAACAGCACGCTCACGCGGATTCCGTGCGCAGATAACGTTTTGGGCCAGCCCTACTGAGCGTGGACAGGCTTCCCCGTGTCTCAGTATGACCGGAAGCGTGTTTCGCGCGGATTTCACGCCCGCGGGTCGCCCGTCGCGACCGGGCGGCCCGGCAGGTTGGACCACTGCGACCACGAGCCGGGGTAGAGCGCCGGTGAGAACCCGGCGATGGCCAGAGCGGCCGCCTCGTGCGCGGCGGTGACGCCGGAGCCGCAGTAGACGCCCACCGTGCCGCCCGCCGTGACTCCGAGCGCCTCGAACCGGGCGCGCAGTTCGGCTGCCGGGAGGAAGCGCCCGTCGAGGGTGAGGTTGTCGGCCGTGGGCGCGCTGATCGCGCCGGGGATGTGGCCGGCACGAGGATCGATCGGCTCCGTGTCACCGCGGTAGCGTTCCGCAGCGCGGGCGTCGAGGAGCGCGCCGGTCTGCGCGAGCGCGGCGGCGGCATCCGTGTCGAGCACAGGCAGCACCCCGTCGGAGAGGGTGATCGTGCCCGGACGGACCGTTTCCGCGCTCAGCTCTGTCGTGGCCAGCTCGCCGACCGCGAGCGGCAGGCCGGCGGCGCGCCAGGCGGCGAGCGCCCCGTCGAGAAGCAGCACGTCGCGCACCCCGGCGTGACGCAGCAGCCACCAGGCACGGGCTGCCGACACCCCGCCCAGGTCGTCGTAAACCACGACCGTGTCGCCGTCACGAAGCCCCCAGCGGCGCGCGGCTGCCTGCAGCGTCGCACGGGTGGGCAACGGATGCCGCCCGTCGGCCGGTTCGCCGGGCCGGGCCAACTCGGTCTCCAGGTCGACGTACACGGCGCCGGGGATGTGGCCGGCCCGGTATTCGTCCGGCCCGGGAGGGCCACCCAGCTTCCAGCGCACGTCCAGCACCCGAACGTCGTTTCGGGACTCAAGCATGGCTGCCAATTCGTCGGCCGTGATCAGTATTCGCACGCGCTCACGCTACCTCGGCGGACGTAGACTTGAGTAAGTGAGCAGCTATTGGACCCTTTTGAAGACTCCGGGCGTTGCTCGCGTCATCGCCGCACAACTGACAGCTCGGTTCCCCTTTGGGATGCTGTCGCTCGCGTTCCTGATCCACATCGAGCAGGTCTTCGACTCCTATGGCGCCGCCGGCCTCGTGCTGGGCGCCATGAGCATCGGCCAGGCCGTCGCCGGGCCGCTCACCAGCCGACTGATGGGCCGCTGGGGCATGCGTCCGGTGATCACGGCCACCCTCGTCGTCTGCGCGACCTCCATCGTGACAATGGCTCTGGTCAGCATGCCCATTTATGTTCTGATGGCCGTGGGGCTCATCGCCGGGTTGTCCACACCGCCGATTCAGCCGGCCGTGCGCACCATCTACCCGAAGATCGTCAACTCCCGCCAGCTCACGCCGCTGTTCTCGCTCGACGCGTCGGCCCAGGAGATCATCTGGGTGCTGGGCCCGGTGATTGCCACGTTCGTGGCCATCCAGGTCAGCCCGGTCGCCGGCATCCTGCTCGCCGCCATCTTCCTCATCGGCGGCGGCGTCTGGTTTCTGGTGCTGCCCGAGGTCGGCCGGGTGCGCATCCCCCGTAGCCGCCGCAAACTCGGCGTCGTTCTCAAACGCCCGGCGGTCATGCTCAGCACCATCGTCGGCTTCATGCTGGTAGCCGCCTGCGCCTCGGTCGAGGCGGGTGTGGTGGCCGCGTTCGGGCACGGCAGCGCGGACTCGGGCTGGGTGCTCGGCATCTTCGCTCTCGGCTCGCTGATCGGCGGGCTCGCCCTCGGCCACGCCCCGATCGGCCCTTGGGCGTTGGCCGCACGGATGCTCATCGTCACCGTCGGCCTCGGGCTCGCCACTCTCGGGCTCAGCTTCTGGTGGCTGGCCGCCACCCTGCTGCTGGCGGGAATCGGAATCGCTCCGGCCTTCGCCGTTCTGTTCGGCATCGTGTCCGCGAGCGTCAAGTTCAGTGACACCGCGGAGGCCTACGGCTGGGTGGGCACCGGCCAGCTGATGGGCGCCGCCCTGGGTTCCGCCATCGCCGGTTTCATGATCGACCAGAGCGGCGCCACGGCGGCCATCCTGGTCGCGGCCGGCTTCGCGGGGCTCGGCACGATCATCCCCGCGCTCGGCCGGCGCTGGCACCCCGACCTGCGCGGCCGCGATGCGAGCCCGCTCCCCGACACCGCACCGATCCAGGTGCAGGTCTCCTAGCCGCCTCCGCTCATCGCGCGGTGAACCGACACAATTGCGGGGTTAAGCGTCGCGCGCACCCCTCAATCGTGTCGTTTCACGCCTCGGCGCAGTGGGACGAGGTTAGATGGGGGAATGACGCTCTCACCGTTACTTCCCCTGCATGACGGACACGGTATCCCCCAGCTCGGGCTCGGCGTGTACAAGATCGCGGATGCCGCGGCGGCCGACGCTGTGCAGGTCGCCCTGGAGGCCGGTTACCGCCACATCGACACCGCGGCGCTCTACGACAACGAGACCGGCGTCGGCCAGGGTATCGCCCGCTCCGGCCTGCCCCGTGAGGACGTGTTCGTCACCACGAAGGTCTGGAACGACCAGCACGGCTACGACAAGACCCTGCGCGCCTTCGACGTGAGCCTCGGCAAACTCGGCTTCGACTACGTCGACCTCTTTCTGATCCACTGGCCCGCACCCCGCCAGGACCTCTTCGTCGACACCTGGCGCGCCCTCGAGACGCTGCGCGCCTCAGGTCGCGCCCGGTCGATCGGGGTGTCCAATTTCCAGCCGCACCACCTGGACCGTCTCCTGGCCGAAACGGATGTCGTTCCGGTCCTCAACCAGGTGGAGCTGCACCCGTGGCTGCAGCAGTCCACCGTGCGCGAGTACGACGCGGCCCACGGCATCCTCACCGAGGCCTGGTCGCCGTTGGCCCGCGGCCGCGCGATCGGCAACGAGACCCTCGACGCCATCGGCGCCCGGCACGGCAAGACGGCCGCACAGGTGGTCATCCGCTGGCACCTCGAGCTGGGCAATGTGGTGATTCCGAAGTCGGTGACACCGGTGCGCATCCGGGAAAACTTCGACGTCTTCGACTTCACACTCGACGCCGGCGACCATGCCGCCATCGCCGCCATCGACGCCGGCCAGCGCACCGGCAGAGATCCCGACGACCTGGACTGAATCTCGGCTCGACCCGGATCGGTGCCCGCGGGTCGCGCTGAGGGCCCCGCGCCACTCTCCCGCGCCCCTCCCCGCACCCCTGACGAATTCGACGGAGATTTCGACCGAATCCCGCCCAAACAAGCCGGAAACCGGCTTCAACCCAAAAATCTCCGTCGAATTGGTTCGCCGGAGCCGCAGTGCCTTGCGACAATGCCGCCCCCACAGGTCCACGCGAGAGTCCCCGTTCCGGTCGAGAGCGACCCGCGGAACGGGCACTCCCGACCGGACAGGTGCTACCAGCGGCGGTGGATCTGCTCGCGCAGCATCCGGTCGTAGATATCCTGCACGCCCTCGTTGAGCCCGAGGCTGAGCGGGGCGACCGAACCGGCAGCGGCGTTGCCGCGAGCCTGCTGCACCGATCGGGCCCCGGGGATGACCGAGCTGATGCCGTCAATCTGGGCCACCCAGGCCAGCGCGGCCTGCGCGGGCGTGAGCTCCTCGGTCAGGGAGCCCACGAGCGCCGCGAACTCCGCGGCGGCTGCCAGGCCGGTCTCATAGTCCACACCGGAGAAGGTCTCGCCGACGTCGAAGGCGCTGCCGTCGCGGTTGTAGTTGCGGTGGTCGTTCGCCGCGAAGGTTGTCTCCCGGGTGTACTTTCCGGTCAGCAGGCCGCTCGCCAACGGAACGCGGGCGATGATGCCCACACCGGCGGCGCGCGCGGCCGGCACGACGGCCTCGAGCGGCTTCAGCCTGAACGCATTCAGGATGATCTGCACGCTGGCCAGGCCGGGCCGTTCGATGGCTGCGAGAGCCTGGTCGCAGGTCTCGACGCTCACCCCGTAGCCGGCGATGGCTCCCTCGGCGACGAGTGTGTCGAGCGCGTCGTAGACCTCGTCGGATTCGATCACGTCGCTCGGCGGGCAGTGCAGCTGCACGAGGTGCAGGGTGTCCATGCCGAGGTTCGTGCGGGACCGGTCGGTCCAGGCCCGGAAGTTGGCGAGCGTATAGTTCTCGGCCAGCTGGTCGACCCGTCGGCCCATCTTGGTGGCCACGGTGATGCCGGCTGCGGCGGCGCTGCCGGCCAGGAATCGACCGATGATCTGCTCGCTGCGGCCGTCACCGTAGACGTCGGCGGTGTCGAAGAAGGTGACGCCGGCGTCGACGGATGCCGCGAGCACCGCGGTCGCGTCGGCCTCCGACACGTCACCCCAGTCCGCTCCCAGCTGCCAGGTGCCCAACCCGATCACGGAGACGATTCGGCCGGTTTTTCCGAGGGTTCGTGTGTCCATGTCTCCAGCCTAGCCACGGAAGTCAAAGTGGAAGCAGTGACCGACGAGGCAGCAGCCGCGGACCAGGCCCCGGCCCCGACCCTGTCGTCCGCGTCGATGACCCGGGCCAGTGCCCGGGCGAGCCGCGGCCGGATGAGGTGGTCGTTCGCTTCGACGCGGTGCATGGTGACGTGGCGCATCCGTTCGATCACCGTCATGGAGCCGGCCGCGATGAAGGCGTCCAGCACACCGTAGACCACGTCGACCGGCACTCGCACGGCCGCGATGTCGCTGACCACGGTCTGCGATTCGATGCAGTGCTCCAGCGATTTCACGAACGGGGTCCAGTTGCGCTCCGTCAGCTCGAAGATGCCCTTCGGCAGCAGCCGTGCGATGATGGCCGCGTTCGCGAGAGTGAACTCCTTGTTCAGCCGCAGGAAATCGTAGGCGCGCAGGTAGGCGTTCACCCGGGCCCGCACCCAGCGTTCACCGATGTCGGTCGGCGACAGATAGACCGGCGGCCCCACGAGCACCACCCGGGACACCTGGGTTCGACGGGACGCGCGGGTGCGGGGCATCGCCGCCAGCCGGGCCGCGATCAGGCTGCCGAGGGAGTGGCCCACCAGGATGAACGGCTCGCGGAGCTTCAGCGACCGGATCGTGGTGGCCAGGGCCTCGACGTGGTCCTCGAGCCGATACTCGCACCCTTCGGGGATCGGTGATTCGCCGAAACCCAGGATGTCGACGGCGATGACCCGGTGCCTGGGCACAAGCAGTGGCACCAGTTCCCGGAACGTTTCCGAGGAGGAGGCGATGCCGTGCACGAGAATCACGACCGGACCGGTTCCCTCATCGATTGCGATGTGCAGCAGCGGCGGGCGTGTCCAGCCGAGCCGTTCGCAGAGGGTCGCCCACCAGGTCATGGTTCCAGTATCGCCGTGAACGGCGTCCCCGATCCATTCAGCGACCGGTGTAGGCGGCGCATGCACGCGAAGCGCGCGCCGCATGCCGAGACTCGATTGTGATCCAGAGCCGGCGACAGCGGTCGTACAGTGGGGCCATGAAGCGTTTGCCCGCGATCGCCGCGGTACTCCTGAGTGCACTGCTACTGGCCGGATGCTCCGTGCCCGGCGCTTCCACCGACTCCGGCGGCCCCGCCACGTCCCCGGGCCTCGCCGAACCGGGCGTCGTCAATCCGGGGACCGTCACACCCGGCGCCGAACCCGGCGAGTCTCTCGACTCGCGCACCTTCCCGGACGGCAGCACGGGCGAGATCGCCTCCAGCCAGCGCGACGTGATCACCACCGGGATGGTGTCGATCACCGTGAAGGACCCGATCGCATCCGTGCAGGATGCCGTCACCATCACCGAGCAGGCCGGTGGTCGGATCGACAGCCGCACCGAGAACCCCGCCACCGGCAACCAGCCGGCGAGCGCGAACCTCACCCTGCGCATCCCCTCGGATGAGCTCGACCGCACGCTGGCGGAGCTGAAGCAGCTCGGCACCGTCAACTTCGTGTCACTCAATGCCTCGGACATCACCCAGCAGACCCAGGACCTCGATGCCCGGATCACCTCGCTGCAGACCTCGGTCGACCGGTTACTCGCCCTGATGACGAGCGCCACGAACACGACCGACCTGATCGCCGTCGAGAACGCGCTGGCCGAGCGGCAGAGCGAGCTCGAGGGGTTGCAGGCGCAGCGGGACTACCTGTCCGATCAGGTTGATTTCTCGACCATCACGCTCGACCTGTACTCGACCGGCACAGTGGATCCCGGCACCCCGGACGACTTCTGGGATGCCATCGCGGCCGGCTGGAACGCCCTCCTGACAGCCCTCGGTACCGCGATCGTGGCCATCGGCTTCGCGCTGCCCTGGCTGCTCGCTCTCGGCCTGGTCGCAGCAATCGTCTACCTGGTGATCCGGTTGGCACGCAAGCGGCGCACGCCTGCGTAAACTTATTTGGTGTACACGTCTACCGAACTCTCCCCGCTCGGTGACGAGCTGCTCGAACGCATCCGTTCTCGTGCCGCGAAGCATGACCGGGAAAATACGTTCCCCGCCGACGATCTGGCCGACCTGATCGCCTGCGGTTACCTCCGCTCGCTCGTGCCTGTCTCCCATGGTGGCCTCGGGCGCAGCGTGCAGCAGGTCGCCGACGACCAGATCCGGCTCGCCGCCCACGCCCCGGCCACGGCCCTCGCCGTCAACATGCACCTCGTCTGGACGGGCGTGGCTCTCACGCTGCATCAGCGCGGCGACGACAGCCTCGCTTGCGTGCTGCACGGCGCCGCCGCGGGCGAGATCTTCGGCTTCGGCGTGAGCGAGCCGGGCAACGACCTCGTGCTCTCCGATTCGATCACGACGGCCACCCCACAGCCAGACGGCGGCTACCGATTCACCGGCACCAAGATTTTCACCACGCTCTCCCCGGCCTGGACCCGGCTCGGCACCATGGGGATCGACCGGGACTCCGTTGACGGCCCGAAAATCGTCTGGGCGTTCATCGATCGGGGCGACCCGGGCGTCAGTCAGAAGAATGACTGGGACACCCTGGGCATGCGAGCCAGCCAGAGCCGCAGCACGGTGCTCACCGGCGCATCCGCCCGCCCGGAGCAGGTCTTCCGGCGGCTGGATCCCGGGCCGAACCCTGACCCGCTGATCTTTGCGATCTTCGCCAATTTCGAGATCCTGCTGGCGGCCGTGTACACCGGCATCGGCCGGCGCGCGGTCGAGCTGGCCGTGCTGGCGGCGAAGCGGCGCACGTCGCTCAAGCACGACGGCCGAACCCTGGCGCAGGACCCGGACATCCGTTGGCGCGTCGCGGAGGCCGCGATGATGATGGATGGCCTGTACCCCCAGCTCGACGCCCTCGCCCACGATCTCGCCACTCAGGCCGACCACGGCCCGCGGTGGTTCCCGCTCCTGTCGGGCCTGAAGTATCGCGCCACCGAGACCGCGCGCCTGGTCGTCGACCAGGCGCTGCGGGTCAGCGGCGGCTCGTCGTACTTTGCCGGGAACGAGCTCGGGCGACTGTACCGCGACGTTCTTGCCGGGCTCTTCCACCCGTCCGACGCCGAATCGGCGCACGCCACCGTGGCTGCCGCCTGGCTGGGTCCGCTCGATGTCTGATGTCACCCGCGCGATCAACGTCTTCGACAGCGCCGCCTACACCCGCTCGGTCCTCGACCTCACCATGCGGCTCGCGGAGGTCATCTTCGCGGCTGGCGCCGGAGCCGAAGACGCCACGGCCGCCATGGAAGCCATCACCCGCGCCTACGGGCTGAGGGGAACCGAGGCCAACGTCACGCACACGATCATCGCGCTCACCCACGAGGACCCGGCCACGCACGAGTCCATCACCCGGAGCCGCAACGTCAAGTACCGTTCGCTCAACTACAGCAAGCTCGCGGCCACCTCCGAGCTGATCGCCGAGATCCTCGACTCGCCGCCGGATGTCGCCGATGCCCGCAAACGTCTGGCCACCATTGTCAGCGCCAAGCCGCAGGTACCGGCCCTGTACCGCCGGCTGGGCTGGAGCCTCGTCGGAGCCGGGGCCGCCGTGCTCATCGGCGGCGGCCTGGTCGTCTGCGTCGCCGCCTTCGTCGCCACCTTCTTCATCGACCTGATCACGACCTCGCTCGACCGCCGGCAGGTTCCCGTCTTCTACCAAAACGTGGTGGGCGGGGCGATCGGGCCGATTGTCGCCGCGATCGTCGCACTCATCGACACCTCGGCGAATCCGTCCCTGGTCGTCATCGCGACCATCATCATGCTCCTGGCCGGCGTCACCACCTTCGGCGCGGTCCACGACACACTGTCGGGCTTCTACCTGACCGGCACGGCACGGATGATGGAGGCCCTGTTGATCACGGGCGGCCTGGTCACCGGCGTGGCCGGGGCGTCACTGCTGGTGGCCCGCTTCGGGTTCCAATTGCGCGTCGATGCCAACCTCACGCCGACTCTGGCCGACTTGCCCGTGATGCTCGCCGCCGCCATGGTCATCGTCGCCGGTTTCGGCCTCGCCGTGCAGGTGCCGTGGCGGGCGTTCTGGGTGGTCTGCCTGCTCGGCGCCGTCGCCGAGCTGCTCTATCTGGGTGGGGCGAGCGCCGGCTTCGGCCTGGTCTGGTCGTCGGCTCTCAGCGCAATGGGTGTCGGTCTGCTGGCCGCGATCGCGGCCCGGATCGTGCGCACTCCCCCGCTGGTGATCGTCGTTTCCGCGCTCGTCCCCCTCGTTCCGGGGCTGATCCTGTTCCGCGGCCTGCTGCAGCTGTCCGACGGCAACATCGACGGCCTGCTCAGCATGCTGACCGCAGGTGCCGTGGCCGCCGCGCTGGCGGCGGGCGCCATCCTCGCCCAGTACGTGGTGCAGTTCGTCTGGGGTCCGGCGCGCAGGCTGCAGCGCCGCTTCGTGGGGCCGCTGATGGCTTTGCCCGTTCGGCTCGGCCGCGGCCCCGGCACCCGGATCTGACCCGGTGGACGAATCAAGCGGTCCCGGCTAGTTGGGAATATCCGCTTCGCCCTGCGGGTCTTCGGTATCCTCCTCAACGAAGCGGTAAGGGATCGGTTCCTCGGTTTCGTGGCCGATCCGGAAACTGCGGCGCACGGTTGAGCCGTCTTCCGTCTCCTCGAGCACGACCTCCTGCTGGTACTCGCCGTTCACGTACTCGAGTTTCCGGGGCGTGCCGGCGGCGATCACATTGGGTCCGTAGAAAATGGCCTCGTAGGTGGTCGTGTCGCTCATATTTGGATCCCTTTCTCCGGGTGGAGACGTCTGCCTCTCTGGCGGGGCGCGTCGGTCTCAGCCTACGGCCGGGCGCGCAAGTTGCACAGGCCCGGGTGCCGGTGCGAGCGGGAAGGTGCCGTTTCGCGGCAACCCGCGTAGGGTCGAAGTCACGGTGCCGCTGGGGCTCGGTTCGAAGGAGTACACATGGCTGACAAATCACCCAAGAAGGACGCATCCAAAAAGGTTGCCGGCAAGTCCTTGAAGGAGAAGCGTGCCGACAAGCATGCCAAGGCGAACGAGACGACCGAGAAGGCGCGCAAGGCCTAGCGCCTGCTCCACGATTAAACTCAGGGTGTTGCCGCGCTAGCCGCGGCAACACCCTTTTATGTTCCGAAAGGACCTGCCGATGACCCTTCCCACCATGGACACCCAAGTGAGCTACCCGGCCGGGCAGACCGAGAGCACCGCGACGGTGCTGCACGTCGAGCCGCTCCCGACCGGACTGCTCGCCGTGCTCCTCGACACCACCCCCGTGCACCCGGTTGACGCGGGTTGGCCCGACCAGGGTCCCGACCGGGCCGTGCTGCGCGCCCAGGGAATCGAGCTGCCGGTGCTGGACTGCGTCGTCGGAGCAACGGACGGGTCGGCGCTGCATCTCGGCCGGGACATCCCGGTGCCGAAGGGAACGCCCGGCTGGGCGTTCGTCGTGGCCCACATCGTGCAGCCCCATGCCGCCCTGATCGAGGGGCAGCCGGTCGACGCCGTCGTTGACACCGGCTACCGGCGACGGATGTCCGCGGGCCACACCGCGTGCCACCTTGCCTCCCTCGCCCTCAACCTGGCTCTCGCAAACCGGTGGAAGAAGGACGTGCGCACCGACGCTCTCGGCAGCCCCGACTTCGACGGCACCGCGATCGACGTGTCCCTCATCGGCGAGAACGAATCCGTGGACACCTACCGGCTCGGCAAATCCCTGCGCCGCAAGGGCTTCGTCACGGAGGAACTGGCCGACCAACTGGCCGAGATCGAATCGATGCTGAACACCTCTCTCGCCGGGTGGGTGGCTACGGACGCGAGCGTGCGCATCGACCGGGACGGCCCACTGCTGACCGACCGCCGGTACTGGGTCTGTGAGCTGCCGGCACACGACGTGCGCATCCCCTGCGGCGGCACCCACGTTTCCTCCCTGGCCGAGCTCGGTGCTGTGCGCGTGGCGCTGTCCACAACCGACGTGGAGGGCACGACCGTGCTCAAGATGGAGACGTTCGTCGGCCGATCGGCGCTCGGCGACTGAGGCCGGCGCAGGTCGGCACGTGAACTCGGCTTGGATCAGAAACTCCCATTTCGGAGATTTTTGCGACACGCTGTTCACCCCGGCGCACCACGCCGCATGAACCGAAATCTCCGAGTTCGGCGACGGAATGGCTCGTCGGCCTGAAGACGAAGACAGAAAGAAGAAGGCCCCCGGTTTCCCAGGGGCCTGCGACTGACGATTGTCACTATCTCGGTGGAGCTAAGGAGATTCGAACTCCTGACCTTCTCATTGCGAACGAGACGCGCTACCAACTGCGCCATAGCCCCTAACCGCTTATGCAGAATATCACGCGCGGCGACCGAGTTTCGCCGAACCGCCCGCTAGAGCCCGAATGTGCCCGGGTTCGGTCAGCCGACGGCGCGGCGACGGCGCAGCACGTCGTCGAGGTCGCTCATGCCGGGAGCGGTGTCTCCGACGACCCCCATCGACGCGAACCGGCTCGCTGCGGGCACAGCCGGAGCATTCTCGCGACCGGGCGCCGCACGCGTGAGCGGGGTGACGGCCACCTCGAGCGCCGCGGCCCGGCGGGCGAGTTCCGCCTCTGCGGCTACCTTCCGCAGCTCGGCGGCGGCATCCACGGATGCCATCGCCGCCTGGGCGACGGATCCGCGCGACAGGTGCATCGGCCGAGGCAGCGGCAGCGGCGTCCAGCTCGGAGCGACGACCGGCGTCTCCTCGAGGTGCACGGACTCGAAGGCCTGCCCGACACGGGCGGAGGGGTAGCTGACCTCTGAGCCATTTGCGGCGGCAGCGTGCTGGTGGGCGCGGCGAGATGTGCGGGCGAGGCGCGATAGCGCCCCGACAGCGAGCGCGACCGTAGCCAGGCCGGCGAGGACTGCGGTCCAGGCTCCGCCCGCTGCCACCGCGAGAACCCCGGAGACGAAGAAGAGGATGCCCCCGAGCAGGATCAGGGAGGTCAGCGCTCGCACCCGGCGCAGACGCAGAGCGCGAGCGCGACCCGGCAATCTGGCCACGACCCCGGCGCCCACTGCGCCGGCACGCACTGCGGAAGCCTGGGCAGCGACCTCTCGGGCGGCAGCGGCGCGGTTTGTGGCGGCCAGGGCCGCGGCGGAGCGCCGGGCGGACGCGGCGGCATCCGTCACCGCCTTCGCCTCGGCTCGGGCATCGTCTTCGGCCTGGGCCAGCAGCTTGCGTTGGGTCAGGACGGTTCGGGCATTCGCTTCGAGCCGCACCTGCTGGGGCACCTCGGACGTCTCCGCCAGAATGCGCATGGTCTGCTGCAAGCGAACAGCGTTGCGCTCGGTGGTGAGGTACTGGCGTCGGCGCGCCCAGGTCGGCATGAGGTAGGTCACCCACAGGGCAGCCGCGACCGCAATCATCACTCCCCCGCCCAGGATCTCGCTACTCATAATCTCTAAGGTAAGAGGGCCGTAGCCATGCGGTGATGATTATCGAGGGTGTGTCACGGGCAATTCTTGCACTCATCGGTCACTCACCGTCAACGGATGCGCGGCCGCGGCCCGATCGACGTCCGTCACCCGGGCGGCGTCGGCCGGCGCCTGGCCGAACTGCCAGCGGTGCAGCACGCCCTGGCGCACCTCTTCGGCCACCAGCCCGAAGCAAAAATGGTCGCGCCAGTCGCCGTTAATGTGAATGTACCGGCGACGCAGACCCTCGTAGCGGAAGCCGAGTTTCTCCACGACCCGCAGCGAGGGCACGTTCTCGGGTCGGATGCAGATCTCCATGCGGTGCAGCCCGAGCTGGCCGAAGCAGTAGTCGGTGGCCAGGGCTACGGCTGTGGGCGTGATCGCCTTCCCTGCGAATTCCTCGCCAACCCAGTAGCCGATGGTGGCCGACGACAGGGAGCCCCAGGTGATCGACGACACGTTGAGCTGGCCGGCCAGCTCGCCCTGGTATTCGACCAGGAACGGCAGCCCGCTGCCGGCACGAGAGTGCGCAAGCAGGCTGCGGATGCTGGCGCGGGTGTCGAAGGACATCGGCGCATAGGGGCTGGTGGCCTCCCAGGTGCGCAGCCAGCCCCGGTTCTCCATCAGGGAACGGTCGAGGTTGCGGTCGTCGCGCAATCGGATCGGTCGCAGTGTGACGGGACCCTCATGAAGCGTCGGTATTGCGATCGCCACAGTGTGCCCGTCTACTCAATGCCGAAATGGTGTTCCCTTTAATCTACCGCGCGTGTTTTAGTCGAGAGTGGCGACGAACTCGTGCAACCAGGGCCGCAGGTCCGGTCCGAGGTCCTCGCGGTCGACGGCAAGCTGCACAATGGCCTTGATGTAGTCGAGGCGGTCGCCGGTGTCGTAGCGGCGGCCACGGAAAATGACCCCGTACACGCCGCCGCTGGTGACCGGGTTCAGCGCCATCTCCTGCAGCGCGTCGGTGAGCTGGATCTCGTTACCCTTGCCCGGCTGGGTGCGCTCGAGCACCTCGAAGACCTCGGGGCGTAGCACGTAGCGGCCGATGATGGCCAGGTTCGACGGGGCATCCTCGGTGCTGGGCTTCTCGACCAGCCCGGTGACCCGCACCACGTCGGGATCGTCGGTGGCCTCGACCGCGGCCGCCCCGTAGAGGTGGATCTGTGAGGGCTCCACCTCCATCAGGGCAATGATGCTGGTATTGCGCGTGCTCTGCTCGGCGAGCATCTTCGACAACAGCGGGTCGCGCGCGTCGATGATGTCGTCACCGAGCAGCACCGCGAACGGTTCGTTGCCAACATGCATCTTGGCTCGCAGCACCGCGTGGCCGAGGCCCAGCGGGTCACCCTGGCGGACGTAGTGGATGTCGGCCAGGTCGGTGGCGTGGTTGACCTTCTCCAGTCGGCTGTGGTCGCCCTTTTTCTTCAGGATCGCCTCGAGTTCGGTCATGCGGTCGAAGTGGTTTTCCAGCGCGTTCTTGTTGCGCCCGGTGACCATCAGCACGTCGGTCAGGCCCGCGGCCACGGCCTCCTCCACCACGTACTGGATCGCCGGTTTGTCGACGACCGGCAGCATCTCCTTCGGCATGGCCTTGGTGGCCGGAAGAAAACGAGTGCCCAGTCCTGCAGCAGGAATGACGGCTTTGGTAATTGGTGTCCCCATGGTCCCTACGATATCGGCATCTAGGATGAGATATATGGATTCCGTTATCGGTCACCGAAAGCGCGCGCTTCGCGCCGAGCTGCGGGAGCGCCGCCAGAACCTGACCTCGGTCGAGCGGGAGGCCGCGACGGCCGGATTCACTCAGAATCTGCAGAGCATCACTCTGGATCTGTCGGCCCGGTCCATCTCCTGCTACCTGTCCTCCCGCAACGAACCGGACACCCGCCCGTTCGTGAACTGGGCGGAGGCCCAGGGCATCCGGGTGCTGTTTCCGGTGTCCCGCGATGACGGACTCCTCGACTGGACCGTCGGCGAGGACCAGACCGAATTCGAGGGTCTCTCGGGCGCCCCCGAGGCAGGCGGCAGCCTGCTGGGCCCGATCGCGATCAACGACGTTGACCTCATCATCGTGCCGGCCGCCGCCGTCGATGCGACCGGCCTGCGCATGGGCTGGGGTCGCGGCTACTACGACAAGACCCTAGGCTCGATGGAGAAGTGCCCGCCGGTGTATGCCGTCGTCTTCGACAACGAATTCGTCGACGAGGTGCCCCGCGAGGTTCACGACCAGCCGGTCGACGGCCTGGTCACCCCCACGCGCATCATCGCGTTCTGATCGGCCCTCCCCTACTTCCTGTTCAACGAAAGCCATTTCATAATCGGAGATTCCGGCCCACGGGCCGGTCCCCCATCGGAGTTCCAGTGCCTACCTATTCCTACCGCTGCACCGAGTGCGACACCGCGTTCGACATCCAGCAAGCATTCACCGACAACTCGCTCACCACGTGCCCTACCTGTGGAGGCAAGCTGCGCAAGGTCTTCTCGTCGATCGGCGTGACCTTCAGCGGTTCCGGCTTCTACAGCAACGACGCCCGGTCGGATGCGAAGCGCTCGCTCGAGCGCTCGTCGAAGACCCCAGACAAAAAGTCAGATAAGAGCTCAGACGCGAAGTCGGGCGATTCCGGCTCCGGCACCGGTTCCGGCTCCTCCAGCGAGAAGTCCGCGGCCCCCGCGAAAGACAGCTCCGGCCCGACGAAAGTCGCAAGCACCAGCACCAGCAACACGCCCGCGTCCGCCGCGAAGGCCTCCTAGCCCCCAGCACCTCACCGCCTCAGCACCTCAGCACCTCAGCACACCACTCGCCTGTCCCGGCGCCGAGACCTCACCGGAGTATCACCATGATCCAGGGCTTCAAAGAATTCATCATGCGCGGCAACGTCATTGAGCTTGCTGTCGCCGTGGTCATCGGCGCGGCGTTCACCGGGGTGGTCAGCGCGATCGTCACGGGCATCTTCAACCCGCTGATCGCGGCGATCTTCGACTCGGAGAGCCTGACGGAGGCAATGGTCATCGGCCTTCCCGGCGGGGGCGGCCTGTCGTTCGGTCTCGTCCTCGCCGCGGCCATCAACTTCCTGCTGGTCGCGGCCGTCGTCTATTTCGTCTTCGTGATGCCGCTCAACCACCTCAAGCACACGCAGGAGCGTCGCCGTGCAGCCGGAATTCCCTCCACCGCCGATGCCGCCGCCCCCACAACGGAACTCGACCTCCTGACCGAGATCCGGGACCTGCTGGCCGCCGGCGCGACACTCGACCAGGGTCCGAAGCACACGCTCTAGATGAGTGAGGCCTCATCGATTGGTTATCGCTCCCAGCAAGCCAATTCTGACCGGCCCCCGTTGACGCTGCTCAGTACAGGCGGAAGGCCGTGTCCGGGGTCGAACCAATTCGACGGAGATTCTGACGTTTGAGCGGGATTTCGGCCTGTTTCCGGACGATACGGGCAGAATCTCCGTCGAATTCGTTCGGGCCGCGGGCGGAGCGCGTGGTGGATACCGAGCGGCACAAGCGCTGCTGCACAGCGGGCAGGCGTTGTGGCCAACTNGCTGCACAGCGGGCAGGCGTTGTGGCCAACTCAGGAGATCCCTCCGGCCGGGTCGGGCATCCGCGCCGGTTCCGCACTACTCCGCGGCGGCTGGTGAATGCGGCCGACGGATGTCCTGAGTTAGCCACACACACACACACACGCGGGCTCGGCGGGCCCATCGCCCACGACGATGCGGCCTCACTCATCCACGGCAGTCACCGACTCCGTCCCTTCGGCTACCAGTGCGGCGGGCGGTCCTGACGGAGCCGTTCGTCGTTGACGCCGCGGGTGCCCGGTCCGGCGGGATCGGCGGGCACGATGCCGCCCTCCTCGCGCAGAACCGGTGGGTGCGGATCGGGGTCGGTGTCGGGCGCGGGCGTCAGCCGAGCACGCCGGGACGTGCCGGCCGATTTGACGACGGACTGCCGGGGAACGACGGATGCGTCCCGGTGGCCGACCTTATCCCGGTGGTCGAGCTTGTCGAGACCATCCCGCTCGGGTACGTCGCGCTCAGGCACCAGGTCGGCGCACCGGACCGGATGAACCAGGCGCCGTCGAACCAGTCGCCGTCGAACCACGCCCCGTCGTACCAGGCGCGGCCGAGCCATGCGCGGAGGATCCGGCAGCCGCCGGCGGCACCGACAGGCCGACGAGTGCCGCCACGCGGGCGGCCACCGCGTCCGGGTTGCTGAAGAGTTCGAAGCTGTGCACCCGCAGGTAGTGCCAGCCGAGGCGGCGCAGCACTTCGGGGCGGAGCCTCAGGGACTCGCGCAAGCTCGACCGGCCGACGACGGCATCCGTTTCGACGACGACGGCACGGCCCGCGTGCGAGCCGGCGAGGGCCAGCTTGCCGCGGTGGCCGAGCGACACGGTGAGGCCAAGGCGTTCCAGGCGGCGGGCCAGGTCGACCAGCATCGCCTCGCTCGCGTCGGGAACTTGGGCCTCGTTGCGGCGCGCCTCAGTCTCGCTGAGCACCTGGGAGAGCGCGAGGATGCCGTGGCGCTGGCGATCCTCGTCGATGTCGGAGGGGCGGAAGCAGGAAACGATGTCCATGGCCCGGCGGGCCCGGGTCATGCCGATGGCCAGCAGCCGCTCGCCGCCCGGTTCACCGAGCGAACCGAAGTTCGTCAGGAGACGGCCGTGCGGGGTGCGGCCGTAGCCGATGGAGAAGATCACCCGGTCGCGGCTCTGCGCCACGGCCTGCTCGAGGGTGAGCACAGTGAATGGCTCGGCCCGGTCTTTCAGGATGAAGTCGGAGAGGTCGGTACGCTTGGAGAAGGCGGACAGCACGGCCTGGTGCACACGCACGGAGTGCCGCGCGCTGGCCGTGATGACCATGAGTGATTCCTTCGGGCGCTTGACGGCGTGGTCCATGACGAGTTCGACGACCTTGGCCACCTCGGCGTCGACGCTTTCCACGGCCCCGGAGTCGGCGTCGGGCATGCCGTGCCCGCCGGCCACGTAGTTGATGGTGAGGCTGCCGTGCCCGAGGTAGCTGCCCGCCCAGGGCAGGGAGTCGATGCGCCCGCCGTAGAAGCGGTGGTTGACGAGTTCCGCGAGGTCTTCGCCGCCAGCGCGGTAGCTGCGGGTCAGGGTGAGGGTCGGCAGCAGCTCGCCGAGACGGGCCAGGGCCGAGTCGGCGTGCAGGGCGTCGACGTTGGTCTCTTGCTCGACGCGGTCGTCGGCGGCGGCCGTGATGCCGGTCTCGAACGACGACGGTGTCTGCGTGACCGGGTCGCCGAACGCGACGATCTGCCGGCCGCGACGGATGGCGCCGACGTTCTCGGCCAGAGTGGTGGCGCCGGCGTCGACGAGCAGGACGGTGTCGAAGCTCATCTGGTCGGCGAGTGCCGCCACCTCGTAGGGCGAGGCCAGCCAGACCGGGGCGAGCACGCGACCCAGGTGCGGGGCGGCCTTGTGCAGGCGGGTGGGGGTGGCCCGGTCGGCGCGCAGCAGGCGCCTGAGGTTGTCGGCCTCCTCGGGCCAGTCGACGACGCCGATCTTCCAGGTCTCGGCGAGCAGCCAGGCGAGGAGCTGCCCGGTGGTCGAGGCGTGCGCCTCGTCGACCAGGCGGAAGTCGGCCTCGAGCCGGTCGAGAACCTGCGTGTTGGCGTTCAGGAGGGCCTTGTCGCCGCTGAGCATGGTCTCGAGCACGGACTGCCACCAGGCGAGTTCGAGCTCGTCGGCGACGTCTCTCTCGGACACGTGGCGCTGGGCCAGGTCGGTCATCAGCGGGTCGAGATTGTGTTCGCGCAGGGTAGCGAGCAGCGCGGTGCGCTCATGTAGGTTCGCCAGTACCTCGCTCTCGGCGGCCAGGCCGGAGATCGTGTAGATGAGCTCCTTCACCGGGCGGTTCGACAGCTGACGCGTGGTTCCGGCCGCTCCGAGCGGAACGTCGAGGCTCGCGAGGTCTTCCGAGACGCGCTGGTAGGCCACATGCACATCCGAGATGCCCACGGGCACCTCGGGAGTGACGCCGGCGACTACGAAGCGCTGCCACAGGGTGCGCTGCTGCTGGATGCGGCGCAGGCTCTCGTTCATGTCGCTCACGTGCACGCCGGGGCGCAGGTATTCCACAGCGAGCTTGCGCAGACGGCGACGGTTCGCGCCGGTCATCTCGGGCGACTCCCGGCGGGACGCGGTCGCGGAGATCAGTTCGGTCAGGGACCGGTCGAAGACGGCCGGCTGGAACTTGTCGAGCGTCTCCCGGATGTCGAGCAGCAGCCGCAGGTAGACGCCGAGCTCGGCGATGGTCTCGAACGGTCGCAGTCGGGTCTGGCCGACGAGTCCGGCGGCACGCTCGAGCAGGCGTGGGAGTTCGATCTGGTTGACCCGTTTGGCCAACTGGTGCGCCGCCGAGGCGTCCGCGGTGGAGGAGAAGGAGGCTCCGTACCAGGGCGAGTCGCCCGGTCCGTAGCGGAATTCACCGAGTGCAGCCGCCTTGATCAGGGTGGCGGCGGCGGCCGGCCGACCCTGCGCCAGGCGTTCGAGCGCGCGCCGGTCGAGCCTGGCCGTGGTCGAAGGAGGTGAGGGCAGCTGCGCGAGGCGTGCCAACTCTCCGAGGGCGTCGAGAACGGACACCCCGAGCGCCGGGTCGCGGCGGGTGAGCGCCGACCGGTAGTCGAGTAGCACCTTGCGCAGGCGCACAAGCGCGTCGTCGACGTCGCCGACCATGGGCTGGGTGGCCTTCTCGTTGCGGGTGATCGCCTGGATCAGGTCCCGGCGCAGGGTGCGCGGGGTCACGGCGACCCCGGGCAGCCCGACCTGCACCAAGCGGTGCGCGATACCGTCGAGGCTGGAACGGCGGGCGCTGACGACGAGCACGCGCTTGTGCTGAGCGATAAGCGAGCCGATCGCGTTCACAATCGTCTGCGTGCCGCCGGTGCCGGGAAGGGTTTTCACGACGAGCGAGTTGCCGGCCGCGATCTGCGCGACGACGTTCTCCTGCTCGGAGTCCGCGTCAAGCAGAAGGATGTCGGTGGCCGGTGGCCGGGAATCCTGGCCGAGCGGGACGACCGGGTTGTACGCGGTCTCGATGGCGCGCCGGGCGTTGGTGTTGCCACCGATCGCGTCGAGCAGCGGATGGTCCAGGTTGGCCGCATCGGCGGCGAGAGCACGGCCGACGTCGGCGAACACGGAGGCCACGAGGCGCGGTACCACGTTGAACCAGGGCAGGTGCGAGGTGAGGCCGCGCAACCGGTCGATCACGGGCTGCGGTTTGAAGGCGCCGTTGGTGACGGCCAACGCCACGAACGCATCCGCATCCAGAACGATCTCGAACTGGTCCTTCAGCGCGCGGGCCAGTTCCGGGTTGAGGAACGGCTGGCCCTTGAGCTTGAGTTCGAAATCGCGGCCGTAGCGGCGGATGGCGAGGGGGCGCAGCAGCACGGGAGCGCTGTAGTCCACATCGTTGTGGCGCCACTCGGCGAGGCCGATGGCCAGGTGCACCGATTCGATGCCGCGCATGGAGCGCAGTTCGATGCCCTTCTGGGTGATCTCGCCGGCCGCCAGCCGCGCGTTGCGCAGGGCCAGCTCGTCGCGGATCAGGTTGGAGAGCAGAGCCGTCTTGCCGGTGATGAACTGGGGCAGACCGCCCGGATGGGTGGCGCTCAATTCGATCCGCGTGCGGGGTCCGTCGCTGAAGTGCAGCAGCGGGGAACGCCCGCCCACTTCGGCGAGTTCGTCGCGCCAGCGCTGCCAGACCGGGTCGGCCACATTGCCCACGGTGAGGGACGGATCGCCCAAGCTGACCGCGTGCGGAGCCGCGGAATCGTGCGGGTCGGTGGGCGGAGCATCCTGAATCTCCGTCAGGATGCCGTCGTCATCTAGTTTCTTATCGAGGCGCCACACACTCGACACCATAAGCCAAATCCCTCCGATTCCGCGGCAGGCGGCCCGGAATTGCGCGGATTCAGCCCCGAATTGTCTCAAAACGGGGCTTCCGGATGCGCGTGCGGCCGTCAGCGATTCGGCTCGCCTCGGCGAGAATGGTGCAATGAAACTCCCCCTCGTCGAACTCCACCTGCACATCGAGGGAACCCTCGAACCGGAGCTGCTCTTCGAGCTGGCCGCGCGGAACGCGGTGACTCTGCCGTGGGCGTCGTTGGCGGAGCTGCGCGCCCAGTACGACTTCGCCGACCTGCAGTCGTTCCTGAACCTCTACTACCGGGCCCTGGACGTGCTGCGCGAACGGATCGACTTCACCGACCTGACCCGCGCCTACCTGGCACGCGCCCGCACGGCCGGGGTGCGGCACGCGGAGCTCTTCTTCGACCCGCAGGCGCACACGAGCCGGGGCGTCCCGCTGGTCACCGCCCTGGCGGGGGTGCGCGACGCCCTGGACCGGTCGGTCGACGAGTGGAGCATCAGCACGAAGCTGATCGTGACGTTCCTCCGGGACCGTCCACCCGCCGAGGCCCTGCAGATCCTGCGAGAGATTCTCGCCGGTGGGGTGCCGATCGATGGCATCGGGCTGGACTCGGCCGAGGTCGGCTATCCCCCGGAGCTCTTCACCGAGGTCTTCGCTCTGGCCCGCGAGAACGGTTTGCGCCTGGTGGCGCATGCGGGCGAGGAAGGACCGCCCGACTACGTCTGGCAGGCCCTCGACCTGCTCGGGGTGGAACGCGTCGACCACGGCATCCGCAGCCTGGAAGACGAGGTGCTGCTTGACCGGCTTGTGCGGGACCGCATCCCGCTCACGGTCTGCCCGTTCTCGAATGTGCGACTGCGCGTGATCGACACCCTCGCCGACCACCCCATCGTGCGGATGCTCGACCGCGGGCTGCTCGCCTGCATCAACTCCGACGACCCGGCCTACTTCGGCGGCTACATCGACGACAACCTGGCCGCGGTCGATGCGGAGTTCGGCCTGGGACCGGACCGGCTGGCCCTGCTCGCCCGGAACGGGATCGAGGCGTCGTTCCTGACGAACGGGGAGAAGGCGGCCCTGACTGCCGAGGTCGATGCCTGGCGTGCTGCCCAGCCGGCGCCGGCTACAGCCATCCGTTCTTCTTGAAGACGCCGTAGAGGCCGACGCCCATCGCGAGCATGAGGGCGAGTGCGAACGGGTAGCCGAACACCCAGGTGAGCTCGGGCATGTGGGTGAAGTTCATGCCGTAGATGGTGCCCACGAGCGTGGGCGCGAAGAGGATGGCCGCCCAGCTCGAGATCTTCTTGACCTCTTCGCTCTGGACGAGGCTGGTCTCGGACAACCGCCGGGTCTCCTCGTTCTGGCGCTGGGTCACAAGGGTGCTGTGCACAGTGAGGGCATTGTCGAGGAGTTGGCGGAACGCGTCGCCGCGCTCGACAACCCGAAGGGTGTGGTCGAGCACGTCACGCAGGTGGTGGCTGAGCTCCGCGGGGACGTTGTAGGTGGTGAAGCCCTTCTGCAACGACTCCAGCATGCCCACGAGCGGCTGCGTCGCACGCTGGAACTCGATGACCTCCCGGGAGAGGTCGTAGATGCGCCGGGCGACGGCCTGATCGCCGTCGAAGAGCTGGTCCTCGATCTCGTCGATGTCGTTCTCCAACCCGGCGACGACCGGCCCATACTCGTCGACGATCTGGTCGAGGATGGCGTAGAGCACGGCCTCCGGCCCGAGGGCCAGCAGCTCCGGCGTCTTTTCCATGCGCTCGCGCACCTGCGCGAGGTCGGGCGACTCGGCGTGGCGAATGGTGGCCACGAAGTCCGGGCCCACGAAAACGTGCAGCTCGCCGAACTCGACGCGTTCTTCCTGGTCGAGATAGCGGGCCGGACGCAGCACGACGAAGAGGATGTCGTCGAAGCGTTCCAGCTTCGCCCGCTGGTGGCCCTTCAGCGCGTCTTCGACCGAGAGGTGGTGCAGGCTGAATTCGGCCGCGACCGAGCGCACCTCGTCGGGTGAGGGCCGGTACAACCCGATCCAGGCGAAGCCCTGGTGGGCCTTCATCACCTCATAGGTCTCGTCGAGCGTCGTCGGGTTCGCGGCCCGGCGGCCCTTCACATATACAGCGTTGTCGATCAGTGCCACGCGCGCTCTCCTTAGCTAACAGCTACCAGTGTCGCACCGGACGGGCCGCCCGCTGAGCGGGCTCGCGCACTGACCGGGCACCGGCGGGGAAGGTAGGTTGGGGGTCGTGAACCCTGAGCGAGCCGGCGACGTCTTCATCGTCGTCGCTCCCCGCGGGTCCACGGATGCCGACGACCGGCGGTTCCTGGCGGCCGCGGCTGCCTGGGCGCTCGGCGTTGATTCGCGCCTCGTGCGCATCGAGCGATACTGTCCGCACTGCGGCGGCCGGGACCACGGCCGGCCGCTGGTGGCGGTGTCGTCCGGGGCCGGGACGGGGACCAGCCCGCTGCACGTCAGCCTCAGTCGCGCCGTCGGGTGCGTCGCGTTCGCCCTGACCTTCCTCGGCCCGGTCGGGGTGGACATCGAGAGCGTCGCGGACGTCTCCCGGGCCGGGTTCGATGCGGTCGCGCTCGGGCAGGTGGAGCTCACTGCCCTGGCCAGGCTGTCGGCCCCCACCGCGGGCGCCGCCGCGGGCGCCGCCGCGGGCGCCGCCGACACCGCACGCGCGCGGGCCCGGTTGTGGACCGCGAAGGAGGCGGTGCTGAAGTGCACAGGCGACGGGCTCCGAGTGGACCCGCGCAACCTGACCGTCTCGTTGCCGGGCGGCGGCGGCCGGGGCTCGCCGCGCCTCGACGCCTGGCGCGGAGCCGACGTCGACGTTGACGTCGACGCGATTGGGCTTCGCGACTTCGACCCGGGTGCGGCGCTCATGGGTGCCGAGTACGTGGGCACGGCGCTCGTCGGCACGGCGCTCGTCGGCACGGCGCTCGTCGGCACGGTGGCCGTTCTCGGCGAGGGCAGGCGCGCCGCGGACGGGCCGACCGTGCATATCGTGTCGAATGCGGACATCCGTCACCACCTGAATGGTCCGGCCTAGCCGGTTGAGTCCGAGACCGCCGCACAGCACTCCGCCCCGAACGAATTCGACGGAGATTCTGGCTCTCCTGCTTCATCTGTGGGTGTTTCGGAGCGCCTTAACGGCCGCACGCCGCTTCCTGTCTAGGTTTCTGACTGTCTAGGAACAGAAACTCAAGGGGCAGGAATA